>DBBR01000060.1:0-14026 GCA_002292325.1 Flavobacteriales bacterium UBA979
ACGGATCGGTGGGCGATGAGGGCACTGCCTAGGAGGGCCATGTTGATCCAGTCCGGGGTGATGAATTTCAACTCCTGCACAGGAGCTCCGGATGAAGCCCACCACACCGCTCCAGCAAGGCAAGTCACACCCGTGATGGCTGACAATAATCTACCCCGGTCCAGCCGATCCGCAAATGCCCGAGACGCTTCATTCTCATCCAGCGAAGCGGGTTGAACAGCAAGGAAAGGCACAGGGCCATTGGATTTCACAGTTCGGCCCAACCAAGCGAATAGAGCGACCGTGAGCACTGCAACAACCGCTGTTAAAGTCAAACTCCAACTGCTGAAAACCGTTTCCCGTAACCCAATCGAATTGGGCAGGGATTGCGCCCAGTCAGCCTGACCGACGAGCTCCTGTAAATGCCCGTTTTCGGCAACTTTCAGCGGGGCTGACCCGCTCAATCCTCCATGCCAGACAAGCATTCCAGCATAGCCCGCTGCTCCCAATACCCCCAAGTGAATGGGGCTTTGGCCTCCGCGATTTCGGTACTCATCCATAACACCACGGACCAGGATAGCCCCACCAATGAGTCCCAATCCCCAATTGAGCCATCCCAATCCCATGGACAAAAGTGCGACTTTGCCTGCCACCCATCGAGCATCCTTGACGACCCAAGCTACACCCCGCCCCAGCGCTCGCATCACAGGAGGAGCAAGCGCCAGCACGTGTCCGAGCACCAGCATAAACATGGCCTGAAAGCCGAAGCGAATCAACCCCGGACTCCACATCCCTTGGACCCAAGCCCCGAGTACATCGCTTGCCGCAGAGTCGCGGAGTGCGAGTGCTGCAGCTAAGCCAGTGAGCAAGACTGCAATGGACAATGGCGTGGGCATCCAGCGTTGGAAAGCACGCGCATAACCGTTTAAAAATCGGTCTACCATGCTCAAAAGGTATGAAATAAGGATGCCTATATTTGGACATGCAGTTGATAAATAAAAATCAACGATGGCAGTTTTTCTGCAGTTTCATTCGAAATCCAATTCGAAACGCCAGTGTATTGCCGAGTAGCCGGAAGGCCAGTCAAGGAATGTTCGAGGGAGTGGATTGGAGTGCTTTGAGCCATGTGGTTGAACTTGGTCCTGGAACCGGCTCCTTCACCCGGGAATTGCATGAAAATGTTCCCCCACACTGCAAGGTGATGCTCATTGAGCTCAATGCGGACTACATCCCGTTCTTGAAAAGCAAATACGGCGACCGTTTTGAAATCGTTCAGGGCAGTGCGGAAAATTTCGAGGAGCTCGTGAAGTCAAGCGGCTGGCCCAAGGTTGATTTGATTGTTTCAGGGTTGCCCTTTACATTGCCCCAATCGGTCAAAAAACCGCTATACAAATCACTTTTAGCTCAATCACAACAGGGAACAATATTCCGCTGGTTCACGTATTTTCCTTGGTTGATGAAGCCCCATTTTAAGGCGTTTCCTTTCCGATGTGTGAAAGGGGTGTGGTTCAATCTTCCGCCGCTCTGGGTTTACAGCGTGAACTAGGAGAATCAACGAACGAGCGTGAAAGGTCCCTGATAGGTCGCAACGGTTGGACCTTCAAGTACTTCAGTTCCTGCGGAGCTGATGACGGTCAACTCTTCGGTAGCGACCGGTATATTAAGGATGAAATAATAGGTTCCTTCCGAAGCGTCGAACCGCGGATCCCAGCCTGCGCTGCCGCCGAAATCAAGGTCGGAAAAGATGAGCGCACCCCAGCGGTTGAAGATTTGCATTCGGACTCCTTGCAAGTTGTGCAGACCACTGATGCGAAACCGATCATTTTTGCCGTCTCCATTGGGGGAAAAAACGTTGGGAATGATGATTTCACAATCTTCGATGCTGACATCAATTTCACCGGTTGCCGAAAAGTTGCACGGTGGTCCTGTGAAATAGTCAATGACATAGAGTCCAGGCCCGCTATACGGAACAGCTTCCGAGGGATCAGGCAAGGCGATGGATTCATTGCTTCCCACGGGCCAAAATGTCCATTGGATTTGATAAAGTGGATCGGCTTGCCTTCCAAAAAGAAGTGAGCCGGGAGCCGGACAATAAACCAACGTGTCGTCGATATAGTCGACCATCATCGGGTTGGGCAGGGACATGATCTCCAACTCCAATTCGACAAGGCTGTCGCATCCTGTTGCACTTGTGAGCACGTCATTGTACAGTCCAGAATCATCGTAGATCGTTCCATTCCATTCGTATTCAGCACAAGCCGTAGCAGAAGACTGCCCAGAATATGGTGGAAAGAACTCAACGGTCTGGGCGCTGCTGTCCGCACACAAGTCGCCTTCTACATGAAGAAGGACGGTATAAACGCCCGGCGTTTGCGTTTCGATTTCAAACAAGTCATCGCCAAGGTTTTCGGTCTCGAGGTCTCCAAAATCCCAACTCAACGAACCGCCTCCCAGCGTATCCCCCACAAATTCTACAAACGCGTCATCCCCCCAGCAAACTTCAGCTGGCGCATCAAAGGCTGCGTTGATGTTCAACGAAAACCCGGAGTAGTATCCGGAAAACCCGGCATCGGCGCTGGATCCGAATAAACCCACGGCTACTGGACCGGTGGATTCCACCGTGATATCCCCTGAGAGATTTAAGATGCGGTACGTTTCCCACCCAGGAAATCCGTCGACACCCACCGCACCAAATTGAGGATTGCCATCAACGGTGAGGTTGGCACCTGCTTCGGTGATGGCAAAGATGCCGCCCGTGTAAGTGGTATTGCCGATGGATTGAATGCTCGGGATCTCATCGACTTCGTTCGGCATGCCACAAGAAATGGGTGGAATGAAGTTCATACCGGGAGTGGACTGACTAGCGCTGCCAGCTAAAAATTGATAGACATACGCAGGCTGGGAAGTTTGGAGGAACAGATTTCCGTGAGGTGTGCCCGTGTAATCGTTATTGTCTGTCATGAACCATTCGCCCGGTTGCAGCGTCGCCGCGGGGGTTGGGCTTCCATTGAGTAAAACCTCGGTGTTGGCATAGTGGGCTACAACAAATCCGCGTTCTTGGCTGGGATCGCCAATTCCTTCCACCAAAATGTGGTCGTTGCCGAGGTAGCCGACTGGAACAATCTGATCGGCACCGATGTCTTGGTTACTCGAAGTGGTGCCTACCGAGCCGCACCAATTGCCAACGTTGATGACAATGTTGCCGCTCGACTGCACCAGTGCCCCTAAAACTCCCGCCAAATTGGCGTTGGAATTGGCGTAGGCTGAATAAACACGGCATTCTCCTTCGTTGAGGGTGAAGTTGAGCATATCCGCATTTAAAGTGGGTGTTCCGGCAAACGTGACATCGCTGTCGTAGCCCGAAACCTGCACTTGGACTGCGTCTTCCGTTGCCATTATGCCGAAAACAAACGACCGCAATCCTCCTTGATACGTGACGGGCATGCCACCCAGTCGGAACGTTTGCCCTTGTGCTTTGGTACCTTTTGATGTGAGCGCTTCAGCCTGCCAATTGCTTCGATAACGAGCGTTGCAAAAGATGGGTGCGGAAGATTCGACGATGAGTCCCCGATTGGTTAGGGTGGTATTGAGCTCTGATCCCGACACCATGAGTTTGCTTCCCGAGGACTGCCCGTCACCGATGTAAACTTCCAAAGGATCTTGGTTTTGTATGGTATAGGGCGAATCGCCAAAAGGCACTCCCGATCCGTCCGTGATGTTGACCATCACCGGCTCGGTGCTTGGAGTGGAAAGGTACAGGTAGTGATCGTTGATTTGTCCGTTATCTCGGCTGTGCATGGGGGGGATCCAATGCCAGGTGTCCAGCTGGCCCACAGCGCCTTGAGCCGTGCACAAAGTCAGCAGGATCATCAGGTACCATCGATGAAAATGAGGTCGTCCCATGACGTAAACTTAGCGGATATTTTCATTTCATCGCAAACCATCAAGCTTGCCAATCAAGGCATTCACCCAGATTGCGTACTTTCGGACATGCGATATTCCTTCCAGTTTACCATCCTCCTTTTGGTTTTGTATTGCACAGGACCTGCAGGGGCGAAGGAATGGGTGAGCATTGATGCGGACAAGCCCCGGACTGAAAAAACGGCCTTGGTTATTTTCAATGGTTTCGGAGGCACAAAGTCCGGCATGAAAGCCCAGATGGCTTTTTGGGAGAACAAGGGCATGGATGTGTTCATTCCTCAACCGCTGGTTCGAACATCGCTGGACGAAAGTGTCATCGCTGTTGGGGAGTTCGCACAGGAATATCATTTAGCGGAGTATGCCGAAGTAAAAGCCATTTGTTATATCGCGGGAGCGTATCTCATGCACAGGCATTTGGAGAAGGGAGGATTGCCGAATTTGTCCATGGTAATTTACGATCGAAGTCCAACGCAAGAGCGCGCACCCAAAGCGGTCATCGACCGGTTTCCATTGTTGGGTAAAATGGCCATGGGAGATGTCCTAAAAGATCTGAGCGAAGCCGAATGGCCGGCACCGCCACCCGCGCATGTGGAAAGAGGTTTAATCATTGAGAATCGTGCGACGTCACTGATGCGAATTTTGGAGGCGGAGGCGAGGTCGATGGGACCACTGGTCTATGATTGGCGCGCAATTGATTCGGCTGCTTTAGACGCTTTTCACGTGGCGTTGGACCATGATATGATGTACACGCGGTGGGATATCATAGGCGAACCTTCCGTTTATTTTTTTGAAAACGGTGTTTTTCCTGCCGACTTGCCTCGGGAGCGGTTGAATGCGAATCCGTTTGATAAGTCGCTTCCCATTCCAGAAGTCCGCTGATCGCATGAAAATCCCATCGACATACGACCTGAAGCCTGCTTTCCAGCGGCTGCTTTCACCGGTTATGGAGCGACTTCATGCGTGGGGCGTTACGCCGAACGGATTGACTTGGATGGCCATTGTTCTGTCTGGAGGGCTGGGTGCGGCTTTTGTTCAAGGTTTGTCCGATCCCCGTTGGTTTTGGATGGTTGTGGTTGGCTTGTTGGTTAGGATGATGCTCAATGCCCTTGATGGCATGATGGCTCGGCAGTATGGCATGACCTCCAAGGCGGGCGCGGTATTGAATGAGTTAGGGGATGTTGTAAGCGATGCACTGGTCATGTGGCCTTTGGCGCTGCTGCCCGGGATGCATTGGGGGTGGGTAGGTGCTTTACTTTGGTTGTCAGCGGTGAATGAATTCGCTGGAATACTGGGGAGTTCCATTGGAACTGAGCGGCGATATGAAGGGCCCATGGGAAAAAGCGATCGCACGCTGATCTGGGGTGTGTTGTGCATTGGTCTTGGTTTGAGATTTGACGTGACGTTCGGTCTCATGCCGGCGGTTTATGTTGTACTGGCCTGCCTTGTTTGGAGTACTTGGCGGCGCATCAAAAAAACACTCTCTGATGAATAAATTGATTCAAGATTGGGGCATGATTGCAGAGATCCAATGGGTCATCTTCATCATTCTGAGCATCCTTGTTTTTAGCTCAACGGCTTGGTTTATCTGGAACCGACTCAAACCCGGAAACTTACCCAAAGAGCTTCAAGTCCGGACGCGGAGCTGGTGGGTTATGTGCGCCTGTTTCATTGTGACGACGGTCGCTCACCCTCTGGTGACGCACCTCGGTTTGGCATTTTTGAGTTTTGCCCTGCTCAGAGAAATGTATCCTCTTTTGAAATTGGATTCACGCGAGCGCAATGTGGTGATGATTTGCTATGCGGTCATTCCTGTGCAATACACTCTGGCATACTTGGGCATGACAACGTTGTTCTTGGCCTTCATTCCGGTATTTATGTTTGTGTTGATTCCATTCATGCTCGTCACCCGCGGCGAAACAGAAGGCATCGTTCGATCCATTTCGTTGATGCCCTATTCTTTGGTCGCTTGGGTTTATGGCATGAGTCATTTAGCGCTGCTGTTTCAGCTTCCAGAAATCCCAGGGTTCAAAGCGGGACCTCAGGGGCTTTTGCTGTATTTGATTTTCTTGGTGGGCATCAATGACGTACTTCAATTTGCTTGGGGCAAAACCTTGGGACAGCACGCGGTGCTGCCACGGGTCAGTCCGAATAAAACCTGGGAGGGACTCATTGGAGGAGTTTTATCAACGACTTTGATCGCGGTGGCACTGAGGTTTCTAACTCCTTTGGAGCCCTGGCAAGCTGCGCTGACCGGATTTTGCGTCGCCGTAGCTGGATTCATGGGAGACGCTATCGCATCGGGCATCAAGCGAGACATCGGCATCAAAAATTCGGGCAATGCGATTCCAGGGCACGGCGGCTACCTCGATCGGTTGGACGGCTTTTCAGCTGCCGCAGCTCCATTTTTTCACCTCATATACTTTTTTGGAGTCACTGCCGCGAGTTAACTTTCGAAGATGCCCAAGGACCGAATTGACTCGAAGCTGTTCCAAGCGCATGTTCCCAATGGAAGGCGCTGGTTGCTTTGGTTGCTTTATAAAGTGTTTTGGCGCACGGTGTTTGGGTTGGTCATCGGCCTTCGTTATGTGCGAAATGCGAAACCCCATCCCGATGGCCCCATCATTTACATAGCGAACCACAACAGCCACTTGGACGCGATGTCGTTGATGACCATTGTGCCATCCCATCGCATCCATTTGACACACTCCGTTGCGGCTCAGGACTTTTTTGGTACTTCGGGATTTCGCAAGTGGAGCATGCAAAATCTGGTCAATGCCGTCCTGATTTCAAGGACCAAAGACGGCCGGGATGTGGACCCCATCGAGTTGCTCGACGCCATGCTTAATGAGGGTCATAGCTTGATTTTGTTTCCAGAAGGTACGCGAGGAGTGCCGGGTTTGATGGCCGATTTCAAACGAGGAGTGGGGCATTTGGCATCACGTAACCCGGGGGTGCCTGTGGTCCCTGTTTACTTGGATGGTCTGTACCGAAACTTGCCGAAGGGCCGGACCATGATTGTTCCATTTGGCGGTACATTGGTGATGGGCGATGCGTTGCATTTTGAAGGTGAGAGCATCAATGAAATCACCGAAATCACCCAAAAAGCCATTGAAAAAATGGCATACGAATTGGAACGAGAAAACCAATTGCCCCGTTCAAAAAATGCATCCCGATGAAACGTAATTCCATGAATCCCATTTTGCTTTCTTTTTTCATGCTTTTGGCACTGGCGCTCCCGCCAGCCGGAGCTGTGATTGCTCAATCGTGCATCGACTCTTCCCTCATTGATTTGGATATGATGTGTCCCGCCTTGTGGGAACCTGTATGCGGTTGTGACGGTGAGACCTACGGAAACGATTGCCAAGCAGTCTATTATGGAGGGGTGACCACTTGGGTCGCGGGTGAATGCACCGGCACAGCCTTGGACTGTTTGGACTTGGGAGGCATCGACTTCGGTGCATGCGATATGGCCATGGGCGTTGTGATGTTCAATGGCAGTTGCACCTTTTTGTCAGGCTGCGGTTGGGATGTGAACGGTGTAGATTATAGCGTTTACTCTTTTGAGAGCATGGAGGCATGTCAGTCCAATTGCGCAGAGGCGAGCGAATGCATTGATCCTTCGCTGGCGGACCCTCTCGTGGTATGTGAAGTATTCACGCCGATGCCCGTTTGTGGCTGCGATAGCTTGACACATTTCAGCGAATGCGTCGCAACGTATATGGATTTTGTGAGTGATTACACCCTGGGTCCTTGTGCAGGTGACTGTTACGATGAAGCACGGATCAATCCTGACATGGGTTGTCCTGAAGTGGAGGACCCCGTGTGCGGATGCGACGGCTTGACGTATTCCAATTCATGCATGGCCTGGTATACCGGAGGCGTTGCGCAGTGGACTCCTGGACCGTGTGAAAACGTTGACGTCGATGAATACACGCGTGATGTTTCCATTCAAGTTTATCCCAATCCCGCTGCGGACTATTTGCACGTGAAAGGCATTCCAGCGGATGTGCCGTTGGAACTGGAGTTGCGGACCTTGAGTGGAAAGCAATGGGCACGTGCGTTGGTCGTATCCGGCGAACCTTGGGCATTGCCAGCGGCATTGCCAGCGGGCATGTACATAGTTCGCATGCACATGCGCGGTGAACTCCCTATGAGTCGCAGGGTTATAGTGGAATGATACGCATTGCTTGGAACGAACAGTACGCTCATCCATTGCCGGATGGGCATCGGTTTCCTATGGAAAAATACACGTGCATCCCCGAGCAATTGGTGCACGAAGGAACGGTGGAGGAGGCCCAGTTTTTTTCACCCGATCCCTTGACGGATATCGAAGTGTTAAGAGCGCATGACGCCGAGTACTGGGATAAACTTTGTCAAGGCACGTTGTCGCGCCAAGAGGAGCGCAGAACCGGGTTTCCTTGGTCGCCTGCTTTGGTGGACCGGGAAGTGATGATCATGGGTGGAACGGTCCAATGTGCTCGGTACGCCTTGGAGCACGGAGTTGCGTTGAACGTTGCTGGGGGGACGCACCACGCTTTCCGGGATCGCGGAGAAGGCTTTTGTTTGCTCAATGACATCGCTCTAGCTGCAGAGGCTTTGTTAGAGGAAGGGTCCATCCAACGGGCACTGGTGATGGATTTGGATGTCCATCAAGGCAATGGCACGGCCAGCATGTTTGCCAACGACGAGCGGGTATTTACCTTTTCGATGCACGGTGCAGGGAATTACCCGATGCACAAGGAACGAAGCGACTTGGATATTGCATTGCCAGACGGTGCGGATGATGCAGCGTATTTAAGTGCCTTGGGTGCGCATTGGCCCCGTTTATTGGATGAAGTCAAGCCTGATGTGGTGTTTTACCAATGTGGAGTGGATATTCTGCAGGGCGATAAGCTGGGGCGGCTGGGCGTGACGGAGGCCGGCTGCAAGGAACGAGACAGGCAAATACTGAGGCGTTCCCATGCCAATGATGTTCCTGTTGTTTGTGCCATGGGAGGGGGGTATTCACCGGATATTTGGCAAATCGTGGAGGCTCATTGCAATACATTTCGCATCGCAGCGGACTTATGGGGATGAATTGCAAGTTGAGTCTTAATTTCAACGAACGAAAAAAGTGGAGACATGAAGAACTGGATAGGAATGACCTTGATGTGCGGAGTGATGGCAATGATTGGGTGGGGATGTGCCAATGAAAAGTCGATGACAGTGGAGAACCACATGGTGATGAATTCGGGTCCCATCCAAGTCGAAATCACCACACCGTTTGGAACCATGGTTGCGGAGCTTTTTGACAATACACCGGTTCATCGCGATAATTTTGCGAAGCTCGTTCGCGAAGGATTTTACGATGGGTTGTTATTTCACCGGGTCATTGAGGGCTTCATGGTGCAAGGCGGAGACCCCAACAGCCGCGGAGCTGCACCGGGGACCCGTCTCGGATCTGGGGGTCCAGGCTATACCCTCGAAGCGGAGATGGACACCTCTCATGTGCACATCAAAGGAGCGCTCTCTGCAGCTCGACAAGGCGATGCGGCTAACCCAGAGAGAAGATCTTCAGGTAGTCAGTTTTACATTGTTCAAGGCGCTACGTATGCTCCGGATAAACTAGCGAATTTTGAGTCGCGGGTGCGGGCAAATGCCCCTGATTTTAGTTACACCGCTGCACAACAAGAAGCTTACTCAGTAAGCGGGGGAACGCCTCATTTGGACATGCAGTACACCGTGTTCGGTCAGATTGTTGAGGGGCTGGACTTGGTGGATTCGATCGCGGCTGTACAAACAGCGCGAGGCGACCGTCCACTAGAAGATGTAACCATGTTCATGCGAATCCTGGAATAAACTTGCCGCAGGTTCAATTCAGAATGATGCGCTGACTGACAACCACGGCAGCATCTCGTTGTCCGAGTAGCATATAGTGGCCACGGCCTAAGGCACTCACATCAATGCCCAAGTTGCTGTTTTGGGAGCGGATTTCCAGGACCGTCCTTCCTTGCAGGTCGACCACGGACCATCGATCTAAAATGGCGTCTGTTTCAATCCGAAGCACATCACGCGCTGGATTGGGATAAATCCGGGTGTGGATCGATGAAATACCGGTGTCTTGGATGCTGTTCGCGACTTCATTGGCATCATGGCCATCCAAAGCGTGATCGGGGCCGTCGTAATCCACTGGCTCATCGTCCTCATCGTCCACATCGTCTTCGTCCTCTTCCGTCTCAGGCGTCCAGTCGATGGAGCAGGTGCCGTAGCTCAGACTAAACTCGATCATTTCCTGCACATTATCGGGATCCGCAAAATGATTTGTAACCCAGTCTGCTCGAATGCCCACCGTGCCATCGCAGTTCAAAGCAACCATGCCAAAAGGTCGTTGAAAAAAGTTATTGTACACCGCATTGTCCGGATTGTCCGCGTACATCGTGAACGGGAAATCGTGAACGGGCGAGTTGAGCCAATTTTGCATCGCCCAACGACGCTCAGTGTAGATGGAGGGTTGAACGACCGCTGTATCCGTATTGACCGTCGGAGGACAATTGCTTGGGCAGTTTCCATCCGTAGGGTGCGCTTCTACTCCGTATACGAAAATCCAATTGTACGTTTCGGCATTGTCGTAAATGAATTGACGCGCTGAGAACGTTTCTTGAGCGGGTAAATAAGGATCGAAGACGTTGCGAAAACGAATGCACGAGACCGAGCCACTGACCAAAACGACCGGTTTAATTCCTGCCAGTTCGTCGTACAGCTCCACAGGATTTCCGTGGAAATCATAGGCCGTGAAGTTGAACACCGTGTCACCGACATTGTAGCCGCCTGACATGTCCATGTAGTCTCCGTAGTAGACGATGTCGTCAACAGCAGCTGTGTCAGCGGGTTGATTGTCAGTGCCGTAATCGCCGTATTGCGCTGATGCACTCAAGAAGATAGAAGAAAAAATAACGGCCGTTAGGAGGCCTCGCACCTGGTTGATTTGGAGCATGATTCAATTGTCTTGCGATAACTTGACACATGAAGCCCCCAAAAGGTTCACTACAGGATAAATTTAAATTGTTAAAATCCTTCAATCACTTTTTCACACAGGGCTGAACCAGAATTCGTTGGACTTCTAACATCGGCAATCCGTTGAGGGCTTGACCCGCTTCTTCATCGTTGTCCCAACGCATCATCAATTGCTCCAACGAACATTGACAATAGGCATCCGCCTCTGATTTTTTCATGAGGAGCCGAGCTTGCTTGCTGCAGCTTTCGAGAAAACCATCTTTGAATTGTTCCGTAAAATTCTTGTTGGCCAGGTCCTCGCTGTCATTGCAGCTGAATAAAAGGAAGCTTAGGGTGATGCAGTACAGGGGAATCAAAATCTTCTTCATGATGCTAAAAGTACAGTGCAACAGAACGAATTCATGGGCATTCAATTTTTCCACTTGATGTTGCATCCAATTGAAGGGATTTGCCCATCTGCAGGAACAGGCTGCCCTGCGAGCAGTGCGTCACAAACCTTGCGCATGTCTCCTCCGGTGACAGGCACGTCATTGCCTGGCCGAGAAGCATCGAATTGACCGCGGTAAGCGCACCTGCCATTCACATCGAACACGCTAAAATCGGGTGTGCAAGCGGCGTCGTAAGCGCGAGCGATTGCCTGCGATTCATCGTACAAATAAGGAAAGCAAAAGTTGTTTTCTTCCGCGAGTGATTTCATGTGCGGGACATCGTCCTGAGGGTAGTTGACTACGTCATTGCTTGAAATGGCCACAATATTGAGACCGCGTTCCCTGTATTCTCTGGCAAATTCCACGAACTCATCCAAAATGTGCACAACAAATGGGCAGTGGTTGCACATGAACACGACAAGCGTGGGGCCGCCCGCCATGGCTTCGTGGCTGCTTACGGTTTTGCCCGAACGTGCATCGGGTAAATCGAATGCGGGAGCTTGAAAACCGAGCGGAAGGGAAGTTGTAGGAGTCAGTGCCATCCCGTGAAGATAAGGTGCTAGTTTTGTCTGCCAAATGTTGTACCCATGAATGAACATCTCTATGCCGTCCTCTATGTTTTTGATGTGAAACCAGGATCAGAAGAAGTCTTTGAGTCTGCATGGCAGGCAGTTACAGAGGCCATCCAATCAGAGAGTGGAAGTGGTGGGTCGCGCTTGCACAAGAGCCAAAATGGGACGTATTGGGCACATGCATTGTGGCCTTCGCGTGCAGCGTTGGAAGGGGTTGAATTAAGCAAAAGCGTATCAGAGGTGCGGCAACTCTGGTGCAAGCGTGCGAGCGCATTGAGGTGCTGGGAGAAGGCGACGTGATTGTGGATTGTTGGCAGACTGCACATCCATAAACCGGAGCTTGGAGGCCGGCGAAACTTGACGAAACCCTGACAAATTTCTACGTCATTGCGGAACGTCTGCCGGTAATTTTGCTCGGTGAAAATAATGGGATCAAAGCAGGTTAACAGTGCGATCGCGATCGCGTGTGCTTGGTTCATGGGGCCTTCTGTGTCTGCGCAAGATTCCGATTTCACCGTGGCTCAGTTGGATTCCATTTACAGCAGACTCGAAGAACGTGTTTTGCTCATTGAAGAGGCGGAGGTCCGAGCAACCTTCCGCGACGCCGCCCGGCCTTCAATGGTTCCTTCGAAACTCATTGAAGCGAAGAAATTGGATCAAATCCCCGCTGCTTCGCGCATCGAGGCTTTGTCCGCGTTGCCTGGAGTGAACATGGTTTCGAACGGAGGCGGAACCATGCGTCCGGTGATCCGCGGACTTTCAGGCATGCGCGTGGCGACCCTGTTCAATGGTGCGCGCATCGAAAGTCAAGCCTGGGGTGAATACCATGGCATTTACCTGCCCGAAGAGGGTGTGAGGGCCGTTGAAGTCATTCGAGGACCGGCGACTTTGGCCTTTGGATCGGATGCTTATGGTGGCGTGCTCAATTTTATTCCCAACGCTCCATTGACCGAGCAAGGGCGCGAGAGTCGACTCAGCCTGAGTGGTTTTTCTGCCACTTCCGGCTGGCAGCTGACCGGGGCCACAGAAAAGCGCAGCAAAACCACCTTTCATGCCTTCCGCGGCGGTTATAAAGAGCACGCTAATTACCAACTCCCCTCGGGAGAGCAGGTTTCCAACTCAGCGTATCAGCAGTTCTTTGGACAGGGCACGTTTGGATACATTCGTCCCTGGGGTGTGATTGAAGGGGCTTATTCAAGTGCCTACAATTCGGCTGGCTTAATCGGCCATGACGGCTGGCAACAATCCGGTGATCATCTGATGACAACATCGGTGCGATGGAATTGGAAGAATTGGGACTTCATGCCGAGGTTTTCTTACCAACTCAACCACCGAAAGGAGTTCGAAGCAGCCCGAGGAACGGTCTCAAATGAAGATTCTACGTCCGTCGAGGAGCTGGTCTTGGACATCAGCCTGCGAACCTTGAGGTTTGACGTAACAGCGCACCGCGAAGTGCTGGGCGCTTGGACATCGACCCTGGGATTGCAGGGTTTTTCTACGGACAGCCGCTTCGATCTTGACGGCGATGTCGTTCTGGTTCACGAACCTTTGATTCCCAACTCTGGAGCAAATGAGGTGGGCGTCTTCACCGTTTGGAGCCGGGAGCACTCGGACGCGGGTGTGCAGTTTTCAGGGCGGTTGGATCGCCGGTTAACCTTTACTGCAGTTGCGTTAGACGGGTTGAACCCCGAAGAATCTAGGGTGGATTACTTGGGTGCGGTTTCGGCAGGGGCGCATTGGAAGTTGGCACCGCAAGTGGTGATGCGAATGCACGCCACGCACAGTGAACGCGTGCCGGGTTTGTCGGAGTTGTATAGCAACGGCGTGCACCATTGTGCATTTCGATTTGAACAGGGGAATGCCCTCTTACAAAAGGAGCGCAGCTTCAACGTGGAGACGCGTCTAGAATGGAAGCATACATGGGGCAATATTGAAGCATCGGTTTACCAGAACACCATCAATGATTACGTGCAAATTGCTCCAACTGGTAGCACTGCTGAGGGGTGGGAAGTCTATGCCTGGGAGGCCACGGATGCACTGTTCCGGGGAGTGGAAATTGCGGGAAATTTTGCTGCACCACACTGGAAGCACGTGCACATGGATTATGCTTTTTCAGCGGTGGATGCCCGAAAT
>DBBR01000060.1:14178-16153 GCA_002292325.1 Flavobacteriales bacterium UBA979
CTAAATGTTTCGGTTCAAAATCTGCTCAACACGGAGTTCATTCCGACGCTTTCGATGCTCCGAAACTTGGGTATTCCGGAGCCGGGACGAAACGTCAGGATTCAGCTGGCTTGGACCTTCTGATCAACCGAACAATCCCAACCAGACGAGAATGTCTTGGACCGTGACTGCACCATCCCCAGTAAGGTCTTGTTCCGGACACGACTCACACCCGAAAAAACTGAGCAATGCAAGGAGGTCGGAAACGGTAATCATACCGTCTTCATCATAATCTCCCGGATAGAGGCACATGCCATACATATAGGTTGCAGACGGATCGAAGTTCGTAGCATCGGCATCGGTGCATCCCAAGACATCTATGTTATCACTCGAGAAGGTCGTGCCTTCCAAAGTTTCAATTCCTTCTCCGCCATCCGTTTCGGTTTTGGCGAGTAGGTTGAGCGTGCCCTCGAGGGTTGATCCATCGACGATGGTGAATTGGCCTAAGAAGACCAAGCCATCTTGTTGCAGTTGCATTTGACTGCCGTTACTGAACCATGCGCCGCCCGTGGAATCTGCTAGAACGATGTCCCCATTTGCATTCAATTCATGCAAGGGAGCGAGCCAGTGAGATACATAGCCCGTCATTGAATTTGGTGCATACACCTCAGGGACCTCCCCGCAACTGAGCATTGTGGAAAATGCATTGGCCGGGAACATCGCAGTAAAGTTGGAGTTGTAGTCATCGACCACCACCGTTCCAAAATCTCCTCCAAATCCGTAGAAGGTTCCGTCTGACGAAATATTCAAGGGGGCTTCATCATCTCCATACACGGCCAAAACGTGATCGCCTTCGTGCGATAATTCTGCGTAGAGCCGGTAGGTAATGGAGCCAGCGGGAATGTTGGCCAAAAGGCCGGTTAACTCCGTTTCGTGCACCTCCCATTCGGTGAGGATCAAGCCTTCAATGTGGCCGGTGGTTTCTTCGTACCAATCCGATTCGTCATAGCATGCCGTTCCATAAAAAGGAAGGAACTCCAATAAATCACGCACATTTACCCATCCAGAACTGTCCACATCCATCTCACCAGCGGTATCGTACTGACCCAAAACATATACCCAGGTATTTGCGCCTATAAACCCGCTTCCGTCCCAGTCAAACCATTCACAGGGTGTCTGGCTTTGAGAAGCATAAGTGCAGGTGAGGCTTATGCACAGTAGAATTGCTTGAAGGGTGCGCATGTTAAATGAGTTGCCGTACGCAACCAATTTAATGGAAAATTTAATCGCAATCAAATTATGCCATTGGGAGAAGCCCCCATTCATGCTTAATTTCGGAAGAGTAAATTAAACCTTCGATGGACTCATTTTTGACCTTTTTCGAATCAATGCCTTCTTGGCAAAAGTTGCTTTGGATCATCGGATGCATGTCGTTCCATTTGATCCTCGAGGATATCCGTCCCTTTTTCACAGGCGGTTACCGAAAGTGGCGCCATACGCGGACAAATTTGGTCTTTCTTTTCACAACAATGCTGATCAACGTCATCTTTGGCTTGCTCACTGTGGGCGTGTTTATTTGGGGTGCGGAGTCGCAAATCGGAATCTTGCATTGGATGACAGCGCCGACATGGGTTGAATTGATTGCAGCGGTAGTCGTTTTTGATTTCATTGCTCAATTTGGGGTGCATTGGTGCTTGCACAATGTACCCGTCTTGTGGCGCTTGCACATGGTACACCACAGTGATACGCATGTCGATGTGACCACGGGCACGCGGCACCACCCCGTCGATTTTATTGTCCGCGAATTGTTCGCTGTGGCGGCCGTAGTGGTCACAGGTGCTCCCGTCGCGTTTTATGTGTTTTACCGCATCTTAACGGTGTTTTTCACCTACATGACCCATGCGAACTTAACGTTGCCCAGGGGTTTGGAACGCACACTTGGGCTGGTCTTTGTTACACCGCGTATGCACAAATTTCATCATCACTTCGAGGCGCC
>DBBR01000011.1:0-2600 GCA_002292325.1 Flavobacteriales bacterium UBA979
TGGTCCCGTAATGGAGCGATTCACATTGCACTTGGAAACGCAAAATCAGCCGCTGATTTGTGAAGCCCATCCTCTTTCCTTGTCCTCAGCTCGTACTTGCACACAGTGGTGCAGGAACGAACTCCAAATCCGATCAAAATGGACCTGGTCCGCAAATGCCAAAATCACCTTACAACAGCACGTTGAACTCCATGGTGTTTCACCGAGAGGCCGGCAAAAGTTGGAGACCATCGCTACCGTCCATGCATTGGTCGATTATTTCTCCCAACAACCCTTGAAAAACAGCACGAGTTCAGCTATAAAAATCACGGCAAAAGACGTCCGCTTTGCCGGCCAAATGCGCATCTTTGACCGACCCAATTGGTGGAACATGGACCGCTCCCAGCTCCCCACCACCTGAACAATACCACACATGCCACAACCAAAGCCCCTTATTATGACCTGCAGAGGTCAAGCTCCACAAATTCATGCATCGTGTTGGCTGGCTCCTAATGCAACCGTTATAGGCCAAGTGACTCTCGGACCTGAGTCATCCTGTTGGTTTCAATCCGTCATCCGGGGAGACGTTGCTCCCATCCACATAGGAAAGCGAGTCAACATTCAAGACGGAGCGATCATCCATGGCACGTTCGAACAAAGTGAAACCATCATCGAAGACGATGCGAGCATTGGCCACCAGGCTGTCGTTCACGGTGCGCATATCAAACGTGGGGCCTTGATTGGGATGGGCGCAGTCGTGATGGACGGGGCTGTAATCGGAGAGCAAGCGGTCGTAGCTGCCGGTGCGGTGGTGCTCGCTGAAACTGTCGTCCCTGACCACACCCTCTGGGCCGGAGTTCCTGCCAAACAACGCGGTGCAGTCAAGGCTGAATTGAGTCAGCATTTGGCCGCAACTTCCGCTCGGTATGTTGAATATTCAAAATGGTTCAATCCTGAGCAGTCGTAAGTTTCCGCTCTTGCAACGCAATAGGTGAACCATAAAACCGCTGGGCGCCCAAGGCAAATGACTCCGTTAAATCTGAAACGAGGAATCGCTGTGTAGACAAGGATGACGATGATGCGGGTGCGCTAATTTGATTAGCCAACTGTTCTTGAATGGCCAATTTCAGGGCATGAGCGACGACATGGGCACTGTCCACCAATTCAATATGCGATGGTAATTGTGCGGCTATCTGATTCGCAATCAATGGATAATGCGTGCAACCAAGGATAATGGCCTTAACAGAGTCAAATGCTCCTTGACCCAAGTAAGCTTCGATCAGCGCCGAAGAAACCCGGCCGTGCTGGAAACCCTCCTCAATGGCCGAAGCCAGCAATGGTGTGGCCTTCGCTTGCGCGGTCAAACCCGCATGCGTTAAGAGGCTTTGATACCAACCCGAGGCAATGGTCGCTCGCGTTCCAATAACACCAATGGTTCCTTCATCATACTTCGAGCTCACCCAATTGACCGCTGGTGTTACGACATCAATCACGGGAATTCCCGGACCTGCTGTTTCGCGAATCGCATCCAACGCATTGGATGATGCACTATTACAAGCCACTACAAGGGAGCCACAACCGAGATCCAATAATTCACGTGCGATTCGCACTGAATAATGCTGAATTAATTCGGCGCTTTTTTCTCCATAAGGAAGATGCGCTGTGTCGCCAAAATAGACAATGGGGTGCCCAGGAATCGCCTCCGAAACAGCACGAGCGACCGTCAATCCTCCGATACCAGAGTCGAATATCCCTATGGGTTTCATGTGCGGCAGACCGCTGCTTACATGCCCAATTTAGCCCTCACCATGCCCGCTACATCCTCACCACCGGCAAAGACGGTAGCTCCCGAGCTGGTGTCGAATATGTAAAGGAATCCGTTCTCAGCTCCAACCGCATCAATCGCCGCTTGCACGCGCTCAACCATGGGCATTAACAATTCTTGCTCCAGTTGTGCTAGTTCATTTTGGACGGTTGTTCCGAACTCTTGCATGCCTTGATCTAAAGCTTGAAGCTCTCGCTCTTTTTGCTGAAGAATCGCCGCAGGCCATGTGCTCCCTTTGCTCTGGTATTCAGCTAATTTCGTTTGAAAGTCTTGCTGCATACGCGTCAATTCTGATTCGTATTCTCCTGCTCTATCTTCAATTGTGGACTGAGCCTGGGTTCGCTCGGGCATGTTCAGTAACACTTCCTGGGTATTCAAGTGACCAAACTTCTGGGCCAAACCTGCTACGGAGAACGATACCAACAAGGCGATAACCAATGAAAACTGCTTCATGAATTTTTTCTTAAAAATAAATTATTCGGGTAAAATTAGTCGATTCTATTCAATCCTTGCTCCGGCTGTTGACGGTATTTCCACCCCCACGAACACCGGCTGCCGCACCTTGAATTCGATCTTGAGCTGCATCCTTGCCTTTATTGACAGCGTCCTTCGCCCGGTCTTGGATGGATTTGCCCTCCTCCCCTTCGTTGCCCTCGGATTCAATCGTCTCACCTGGAACAAATCCCAGGGCTTTAATGAGGCGATCCGAAATATCATATTTAGGGTTCGTGTAAAGCATATTGCTCTGATTGCTTTTATCAAATATGACCATGTAAGCGCTTCCGCTCGCAATGTC
>DBBR01000011.1:2684-13079 GCA_002292325.1 Flavobacteriales bacterium UBA979
GAGATCTCCTCTTCGCGTTTTGAACGCATCTCAGATGTTAGCAAAACACGTTCTGCACGATAGGCCAATTCCAATCGCTCAACAGCGTCCAATTTCATTTCAATTTCAACTTGCCAGTCCACCG
Source organism: Flavobacteriales bacterium UBA979 (assembly GCA_002292325.1). Lineage (GTDB taxonomy): Bacteria > Bacteroidota > Bacteroidia > Flavobacteriales_D > Sanyastnellaceae > UA16. The sequence goes on from DBBR01000011.1 coordinate 2,809, forward strand.
CCATTTGGTTCAATTCACCTTGTGCAGCGGAGTACTCTGGAAGGTGTAACAACACGTAGTCCGTATCGATATAAGCGAACTTTTGGGCCGATAAAACAGTCCACGCACAAGACATCGTCATGGCACAAAACAGAAAAAAAGCAGTCTTTTTCATTTCAAATTTCATTTTACAAATCACCCGTGTTCATCCCAATGCTGAAGTGGAATTGACCCCGAGACATGTTAGGTTGCATCGGGACATCATCCAATCGCCAACCGTAGTCCAATCCCAAAAGGCCGAACATGGGCAGGAAGATACGCATACCAACTCCTGCAGAGCGGTAAACCTCAAAAGGGTTGAACTCTCGTGCGTCTGACCACGTTTTGCCAGCATCCAAAAATCCGAGCATGAAAATCGTCGCACTGGGATTGGTGGACAGCGGGTAACGCAACTCTGCACCGTACTTTGCGACCACCGGTGCACCCGTATTTTGGTTGGGCATGGTCAAGGACAAATCATCAAAGCCACGCAAGTTGATGATTTCCCTACCATCCAAAACAAAGCCGCTCAAGAAAACTCCACCGAGGTAGAATCGTTCAAAAGGAGAAAGACCTACCGAGCGGTTGTACTGACCAATTAAACCTACTCCAGCATGCGTTTTTAAGACCAAGGTTCTCGGGTTTTCGCCAGCGGATTGCGTAAGTGGCGTGTACCATTCAGCCTTCAACTTCCACTTGTGATACTCCACCCATCTAAACCGCTCCTGATCCGTCATATTGGCGTAATCTGTATCGCCAGGTCTGAACTTGCTGTATGGCGGTGTCGCCTTGACCGAAAGCGAAATATTGGATCCCCAGACCGGATAAATCGGATCTGAAATCGAATTTCGGGCTACAGTAAAATTGGCAGCGATGTTGTTGGCTACGCCGTTGGAGAAGCTGAAAAACACCCCGTAATTGTTCAAATTGAAGTGCTGATAGCTCAGCGCCATGTTCATGGTAAACCAATCATCCGGCTTCTTCCACCGTTGACCAAATCCAAACTGCACACCTGTGATTTGAAGCGATTGCCGCGAAGCGTTGACTTCGCCCTCGATTCGTTTAGGCTGACCATTTGATTGAATAGAACGCCATGCCGAAAAGCTCAGGGCATTCGGCTTTTTTCCACCCAACCACGGCTCCATAAAGCTCAAATTGTAGCTCTGAAAAAACAAACCATTGGACTGGGCACGAATGGACAAGCGCTGGCCATCTCCCGTAGGGATGGGTTTCCAAGCGCCCTTCTTGAACATGTTCTTTGCGCTGAAATTTGTGAAGCTGACCCCGAGCGTTCCCACCACGCGTCCTCCGCCCCAACCACCTGACAATTCAATTTGATCCGACGGTTTCTCCTCGACTGTGTATTCAATGTCCACGGTACCGTCTTCTGGGTGCTGAATTGGATTGATACCAAACGCTTCTTGATTAAAATAATTCAACTGAGCCAATTCACGCTGTGTCCGAATAATATCCGTTCGGCTAAAAAGATCTCCAGGGCGCGTCCGAATCTCGCGGTAGATGACGTGGTCATTGGTTTTGGTGTTTCCTTGAACCAAAATCTTTCCAATCCGAAATTGCTTCCCCTCCATCATGCGCACCTCGATGTCAATGGTGTCGCTTTCTATGCGGGTTTCAATCGGCACGGCCTGGAATGTCAAGTATCCGTCATCTTGGTACAAGGAGCTCAAGTCCATGCCCTTTGGATCCATGTAGACCCTCGTTTCCAGTCGTTCCAAATTATAAATCTCCCCTCGTTTGATGCCCAAAATGGAATCCAGCTGCGTGCTGCGGTATTTCGAATTGCCCGTAAAACTGATTTCACCAAAATGAAAGCGGTTTCCCTCACTGATCTCAAAGTTGATTCCCACCAGGCCATCGGGCAAACGGTAAATCGAGTCTCCTAAGATTCGGGCATTGCGGTAGCCTTCCTTGTTGTATAGCGCCAAAATCTCACCCCGTGCTTGGGCAATATTCGCTTCTACAAATTTGCTCGATTTAAAAATGCGGTACCATTTGCGCTCTTTTAAATCCTTCATCGCACGCAGAACTTTTTCTGCCTCCAACTCAGCCGTACCATCCACAACAATTTCACCCACTTTGATTTTTTCGCCTTTCTGAATGACGATATTGATCTTTGCGCCATTCTCAAACGCGGTGTCAGGCGACTGGACAATGGAAATGTCGGCGTCCCAATAGCCCTTATCGTAATAGTAATCCCTCAAGCGCTTCCGAGCCGTGACCATGATGTTTTCGTTCACAACCCGCCCCGTGAGCAACTCAATCTTTCCTTTGAGGGATTCCTGCTCGGATCGTCCAACACCTTCGAACGTATACCGCGTAAGACGCGGCAATTCATCCACTTGAATGACCAAGTAGACCTGATTGTCCCGAACTTCAGCTAATTCAATGCTGATGTCCTCGAATAAGTCTTGCGCCCACAAATTCCGAATGGCCCGGGTAATCTCCTCCCCAGGAATGGTCAGCTCTTGCCCAATTTGAAGCGCACTGAATAACTTCACCGCTTGCACATCGGTGTATTCCGCCCCCATTACCGACAGCCCTGCGAGGGTGTATTTCTTGTCAAAATCCGGCGTCATCGGCTCTTGAGCAAAAACACCAGAAGAGCATAGCAATGTCATCACCAAAGCCCATCCTTTCAAGCAACTGTTATTCACTATCCGCTCAGCCTTTCTCATTTTGTTTGCACATTGTGATTGGTATCCAATACACCACCAAACCTCCGTTCCCGGTTTTGATAATCTCGGATTGCCCCGATAAACTCTTCTTTCCCAAAATCAGGCCATAACACCGAAGAAAAATGAAACTCGGTGTAGGCCATTTGCCAGAGCAGAAAATTCGATATGCGATGTTCTCCGCTGGTTCGAATCATCAATTCTGGGTCGGGCACGTCCTTCGTGGTAAGATGATCCGCAATCACCTCCGCTGTGACGTCTTCAGCTTTACGTCCCGATGCTATGATGGATTTGACCGCTTCAACCATTTCCCACTTCGAACTGTAACTCAGCGCGAGGATGAGTTCAAGTTGGTTTTGATGTGATGTGCTTTCCGCGGCTTTTTTTAACTGGGCTTGGCAGGAATCCGGCAATGCTGCCGTATCTCCTATCGTCCTCAACCTCACTCCTTTGTTCGACAATTCACTGACCTCCTTCACCAATGTGTCGACTAATAAGTCCATTAAAGCATCGACTTCCTCCTTCGGGCGGTTCCAGTTTTCTGTGCTGAAGGCGTACAATGTCAGGTGCTTAACTCCCAATTCAAGCGCCGACTCGACGGACAAGCGCACCGAATCAATGCCATTGATGTGACCGAACACCCTCGACTCACCGCGCTCCTTTGCCCAGCGCCCGTTGCCATCCATGATGATAGCCACGTGTTTCGGAATTCTGGATGAATCCAATCCCCAGGCCTCGCACCTCTCATGATGATCTGAGTTGCTATCCATTATATCTCGGACCAACAGGTCGTTGGTTTTTTGCTGATTCGGAAACTGAGTGATGCCGAAATAAACCCGAAAACATCAGAACGAGATGGATCTCCTCTTTGAATGCCCGCCTGGTTCATCGCGCCGCCTTCAGACTCCGTCGACCGATCTGCCATCTGCACCGTCACTTCTCCTCTTTCTTGCATCAATACAGCACGATCTGCATAAACTCCACTCACATCATCGAGGTAATCCGTCCACGTCTTGCGCACGCCCCAATCGAAACAAAACGTAGTAAATGGACCCAAATTGGATTTGAAGCCAAACCCGATGGGCATGGAAATGCCCGATGTCCCGTATGCCTCCAATCCCACCGCATCGGCCCAAGTGGTTCCTTGGCCTTCTGTTCCAAGAGGCTGCAATGGCGTCCATTGTCCATCCAACTCAGCCTCAGGCATGTGATTGTACACTCCGAGTCCTGTGAACAAAAACGCCGTGAGCTTATCGCCCAAGTTCCCGACTTGATGATCGAGGTAATTGATTTCAACAAGGGCGCTTAATTCGCTTATGTCGTTGCGAAAATGCAGGTTTCGGTTGATTTGCCATGGATCGGAACTGTCTTCGTCCCAAGCTTCCACACGTCCTTTGAAATAGTTCACTCGCAATGAAAGTCGCGAAGAGAAATTGTGCCTGTAATACATCCCGTAACCTGCGGAAAGCCTCCCCGCCAAATGCTTTCCAGGATTGATGTCTCCCATGTAATATCCCGTGCCGACAGCGAGCCCAATTTCTTTCGATTGATCGAATCTACGCTGAGACCAAAGATCAGTGATGGTAAAGCAGGTCATGGCAATGACCGCTAAAAGCAAACGAATATGAGATGATGTAAAATGCAATGCGTTCCAATCGATGAGACGAACCTTTCTATAACGCACGAAATTAAGCGGAATTGTTCGAACCAAATCAAAAAAACCCCCAACAAAGGCAACAGTTTTTCAACGAAAGCTCATCGATCACGTGGATCCACACCCCAGTGCATTTTGGCCCGTACGGTGCCAAAAAATTCTTGGTGCTCAAGGTTCATCAAAAACAACCGAAACGGCGCATTGGTGACCTTCACTCTTCGCCCACCATCCAAGATGAACATTCTCGAATCGAGGCTCAGCAAAAACTGATTCTCCCTCCCTTCCGCTACCAATTGCAACTCGCCTTCAGCTGGAATCACCAGCGGCCGATTATTCAGGTTGTGCGGGGCAACTGGATTGATGCACAACACCTCCGAACCGGGCATAACAATGGGGCCTCCCGCACTCAATGAATAAGCCGTGGAACCTGTTGGAGTGGACACAATCAGTCCATCTGCCCAATAATTATTGACAAATACATCATCTCTCAGCACCTCAACGTTCACCATACTGGATGTGTCCCGCTTCATGATGGCCACCTCATTCAATGCGAAAGGGAAATCTCCCAACTCCATGCCCTCCACTTCCACCTGCAACATCAATCGCTTTTCAAACCACACCTTCCCCGCGGTCACTGCATCCATCGCCAAATCAATTTCCTCAATCCCAACATTGGACAAGAAGCCCAGACGCCCTGTGTTCACTCCCAAGATCGGGATTTCCGTATCGCGAACCCAAATGGCCGCTTCCAGAACAGTACCATCGCCGCCAATCGCCACCAATAAATCGTAGCCCACCAATTCATCGGGCGTTTCAAATGACGACCAGTCTTTGGCGCGCGCCATGCGATCATCCAGGATTCTTTTAAAATTGGATTCAACAATGGGGGCAGGATCTAATTCCTTAATGCGCGCAAGGATGTGTTTGATCGCATCGTCAAATTCAGGTGCAAACGTCTTCCCGTGAATGGCAATTTTCATGGCGCTCATTGTTTTAGATATCGCATGAAAGCATCGTATCGCTCCCTCATTTCTTCCTCGAGCTTTGGCGCATGTAAAAAAGATTGGATCGTGTATCCAAACCGCTGAAATGTTGCAATCACCTTCTCCACATCCTCCGTTTGAACCTTGAGGGTCACCTCCACATTGCTCGAATCCGGTGCATGGGCTGTTGTGCAAGCCACGACTTTGGTATCGGCTCCTTCTACCAAACGAGCGATTTCCGAAATGGATAAGTCGCGCTCAGGGATTTCGAGCACCAGAACAGCTCCTTTTGCTGCCCAATGGGTTTCTTGCGCAAGGAACCGGAGAATGGATGAAGCGTCGACGCACCCAAGGTAGTTTCCTTGATCGACCACGGGCAAAGCATCCACCTCTGCGTCGACCCATTGAGCGACTAAATCATACAGATGACAGTTGGGTGCAGTAGCCACTTGCCGAGCATCCAATGTGGCCATAGGTGCCTGCTCATCCGCCTCCATCAAATCTTCCTCATATACCAGCCCCCGGAAGTCTTCGCCATTGACCAATGGCAAATGCCGAACCTTGTATTCGTCCATCAGGCTGAGCACTTTTCCGGCGGAATCGTCCGGGCGAACGCACGGAAGATCTGAATTCATTATACGCTGTGCATACATGGTGTAATTTTGCATCTATCCACCGATGGAATGCACCGGAGGTGTTGGAATCGAAAGGTAAGGATGACAAGACTCAGCGTCAACGTCAATAAAATTGCCACATTGCGCAATGCCCGTGGCGGAAAGGCCCCGGATGTCATTGCTGCTGCGCAGAACATTCAACTATATGGTGCTCAAGGGATTACAGTCCACCCAAGACCGGATGAGCGGCACATAACCTACGCCGATGTTCGCGGATTGAGGCCCATAGTTTCGACCGAGTTCAACATCGAAGGTTACCCCTCAGAAGGGTTTTTAGCCTTGGTCTGTGAAGTCAAACCAGAACAAGTGACGCTCGTTCCTGATAGCCCTGATGTATTGACGTCGAATCAAGGCTGGGCGGTCCGCAAGGAACGCGCGATGCTCGAAATAGTCATCCGACGATTGAAGGAAAACGGAATGCGAGTGAGCTTGTTTACGTCCACTGACCACGCAGAAATTGAGGCGTCAGCAAACATTGGAGCTGACCGAATCGAATTATACACAGAACCATATGCACAAGGCTACGCTCAAGGAAACCTGGATGCTGTCATTCCTTTTGCCCGTGCAGCAGCATTTGCACACGGCTGCGGAATCGAGGTAAATGCCGGACACGACCTCGACGCGCAAAACCTGACTCACTTTGCTGCAAACGTGCCTTATTTGGCAGAAGTGAGCATTGGACATGCCCTAATTTCAGATGCTTTATACAACGGTTTGGAACGGACGGTGCAAACCTATTTGGATTGTTTGAAACCGGCTCATTCATGAGTGAACACATCAATCCCTCACCTCTTTTTGCACGAAACCTTGGCGACACTGCTGCTCCGCCATTGATCATCCTGCATGGGTTATTGGGAACTTCTGACAATTGGCAATCCCTCGGCAAACAATTCGCAGAAACCCACTATGTGCACCTGCTTGATCAACGCAATCACGGCCGCAGTCCTCACCATGCTTCACATCGTTACAGAGATATGGCGTCTGATTTATGCGCCTACATGGATGCCGAGAACATGCGAAGCGCTGCTATTTTGGGCCACAGCATGGGCGGGAAAACGGCCCTGGTATTCGCTCATGAAAACCCCGAACGGGTCGATCGGTTGGTCATCGCGGACATGGCAGCACGCGCATACACGCCGCATCACGCCCCGATCTTCGATGCGCTACTTACCGCTCCCATCGCTCATGCAACGTCACGCAAAGAAATAGAATCGCATGTTTTAGCGCGGCTTCAAGAGCCCGGAATGGTCGCTTTTCTGATGAAAAATTTGCGTCGAGAAAAATCCGGCGGTTTCACCTGGCGACCGAACCTGCATGTGTTAGCTGAGTCTCTGAACGAGGTGGTAGGAAGCGTCGAATTGGAAACCAACACCCTGCCTACACTGCTCATCCATGGGGGGCAATCCGATTATGTCAGTTCCGCTGATTTGCAATTGTTTGATCAACGCTGTCTGCAATTGGAAACCCACAAAATTCCTGAGGCAGGCCATTGGCTCCATGCGAGCCATCCCCGTGAGTTTTTTGATGTCGTCTCCGATTTCTTAAACGGATAGTTCGAGGCGAATCGTTCAGCGAATGCTGGCATCTTTCAACCAAGTCCGGTACGTGTCAAAAAGCTTGGTTTGAGAGACAAAACCGCAGTAGGCTCCATCTTTCAAAACAGGCAGAAATGACGCATCTGTTCGCTCAAATGCCTTCATCACATCGTCCATTTTTGATCCTGAATTGATGGTCGCTATAGGCAGAACCATCAGGTCATGTACCTTAATGGTGCCATACACCTCCGTATCAAACATGACCTCCCTGACATCCTGCAAGTCGACCACGCCGAGCAAACTTCGGTGACGATCCAATACCGGAAATAAATTACGAGAACTCCGTTCAATAATGGGAATCAATTGCCCCAAAGTCCAATGAGGGTTAAGAATTTCGTAATCCGATTCAATTTGGTCCTGCAGACGCATCAAAGTCAAAACGGACTGATCCTTGTCGTGGGTTAACAACTCTCCTCGTTCGGCCAATTCTCTCGTATACACGCTGTGCCGCATCCACCATTTGGAAAGCTGAAAGCTAATGCCCGCAGTGAGCATGACCGGAACAAAAAGAGCATACCCGCCGCTGACCTCCGCTGCCAGCAGAATGGCAGTGAGCGGCGCATGAAGAACCCCAGCGAGCAACCCCGCCAATCCAGCCAGCACAGCATTGCCGATTGGCAAGCTCCACGTCGGGCCAATCCAACCGGCGACCAAGGCAAATTGATATCCCAATAAAGCACCACAAAAAATAGCGGGTGCAAACACGCCTGCAACGCCTCCAGCCCCAAGTGTAACCCCTGTAACAATCGGTTTCAGGACCCATGCGATCATCAAAAATGCAATGAGCATCCAACCTTCGGGATCCATATTCCGCATGGTCATGTCCGAGGCCAATATTTTGGAGTGCCCTCCAAATAAGGCATTCACCACCTCATAACCCTCTCCGTACAATGACGGGAACAGCAACAATGCAAGTCCAATCAATAGCCCACCAATCCAAATCCGCAGCCGCTTCGAAGGCAGCCACGCAATGGCCTGACTTGAACCTAAATACAGCTTGGAAAAAATGACCGAACCCACACCACAAACGACCCCCAAAAGCATGTACAAAGGCAAATTCATCATGCGAAAGGAATCCAAAACGGGCGTATTCAAAATATTCTCATCTCCCATCAAAACAGTCGCGGTGATCAGAGACGTCAATGAAGCGAGAAGCAAGGGAACAAGGCTCGCCGCTGTGAGATCTAACATGATAACCTCTACGGCAAAAATAATTGCGGCGACAGGCGCTTTGAACAACGCCGCAAGAGAGGCGGAAGCTGCACAGCCAATGAGCAACATTCGCCGATTAAAAGTGCGCTTGGTTTGACGGCCAATTTCGGAGCCAACGGCCGCCGCCGATTGCAGCGATGGCCCTTCGAGTCCGCCAGATCCACCGAGTCCCACTGAAAGCGAACTCGTAATCAACGGCGCGAACATCCACGTCCGCTTGATCCTTCCATGCCGTTGCGACAAGGCGTGCAAAATGCTTGGAACGCCCGGTCCCGGGTGATCACCACCCAACCAGTTCTGCACCACCCAATGCGTTGCGAGCAAACCCAAAATAGGCCCGATGGCCAACCACCAGGACCAAGACAGCCAATCCCCTACGCCGGACATTCCCGCGTGCAAACCGCCGACGACCCGCTTCAGTAATACAGCCATTAAGCCTGCGGCAAAACCCGTCAATGCCGCCCAGCCAAGTAAAGCGCGTTCAGACCCTTTCCAGTCTCTCAATGCACCGATTAGGCGCTCCTTCCAAAAGCGGGCAAGCATGGTGCGAATTTCGTTCGAATCATCGGTTAAGAGTTACCTTTGACGAGAAATTGATTAACACTCTTATGTCTCAACATCGCATTCTTGTGCCCATGGATTTCACTCCAGTGAGTGACATCGCCCTTGAACACGCAGTAGCCGTGGGAAAAGCTTTCGCAAGTGAAATCATGCTTTTGCATATCATCAGCTCCAAAAAGGAGATGACCGATGCGCGTCTTCGAATGCAAGCTTGGCAAGAAAAAGCGACCAAAGAATATCCGCATGAAGTGAGAACGGCGGTGCGCATTGGGTCGATTTTTGAAGACATTGACGATGTTGCGGTTGAGCAAGATGCCAACTTGGTCATCATGGGTACCCACGGAATCAGAGGCATGCAGTTTTTAACTGGGGGAAGGGCTTTGCGCATCGTGACCAATTGCTCAACTCCTTTTATCATAACACAGGAGCGCGGAATTAAGCCTTCTGGTTACGACGACATCGTCGTGCCGCTTGATTTACACCAAGACACCAAGCAAAAGCTGTCCACCGTCGCAGAAATGGCCAAGTATTTCAAAGGCCGAGTCCACATCATCAGTCCTGCGGAAAGTGATGAATTTCTAAGCAACCAATTGAGCCGCAACATCGCGTTTGCGAAAGAGTACTTCTCAGACCGCGGAATTGACTACACGGTCAAAATTTCAGAGCATAGTTCGAGTGCCTTTGTGAAAGACGTCGTTCGGTTTGCGGCAGCGATAGAATCGGATTTGATTAGCATCATGAACCTTCACGAAAAGAGCCTCATGGGCATTTTGGGGCAGAGTTATGAGCAGCAAATCATCACCAACGAAGCCCAAATTCCGGTGCTGATTATCAATCCAATTGAGACACGCGTTATTCGGGGCTCCGTCTTCACGCATTAA
>DBBR01000020.1 GCA_002292325.1 Flavobacteriales bacterium UBA979
GCGCATTATATTCGGGAAGTGAAAGCATTTCAATTATCAAAAAACCGATGGAACGTGCAGGATGTTTGGCGCCTCGTGCGACAATCCCCTTCCATCGAATTGGCTTCAGATGCGAAGACAGCTATCGCTGAATGCAGAACTTTTCTGGATGAGCTTTTGGATTCAGACAGTTCTCGCGTGATCTACGGCGTCAACACCGGATTTGGAGACTTGGCCCATACCAGGGTAGGAGCTTCGGAACTGGGAGAATTACAGCGCAACTTGCTCATATCGCATGCGTGTGGTGTGGGTGAAGATGTTCCCAATGCCGTAGTAAAAGCGATGTTGCTGCTGAAGATTAAAGCGTTAAGTCAAGGACATAGCGGTGTGCGAATGGAGACTGTGGAACGATTGATTGCACATTGGAATCACCGGTTGTTTCCCGTGGTTCCATCACAAGGATCACTCGGAGCAAGTGGAGACTTGGCTCCTTTGAGTCACATGGTTTTGCCGCTCATAGGCTACGGAGAGGTGCACGTGGAAGGGGTGGCTGTTCCAGCACATGATGTGCTCAAAGCGAAGAATTGGAAACCGCTAAAGCTGGAGGCAAAAGAAGGGTTGGCCTTGATCAACGGAACACAATTAATGTTGGGATATGGCGTCATGGCCATGGAGCGTTTAGAACGCATTGCAGATTGGGCCGATGCCCTTTGTGCTTGGTCTTTGGAAGCGTGGCATGGTCGTGTAGATGCTTTCGACGAGGACATTCACCGCATTCGAAAACAACCCAACGCAGAAGCAGTTGCACGCAATGTCAAGGATTGGTTGCAAGACAGCCGTTGGCAACAAATGCCCCGAGAGCAGGTCCAAGATCCTTATTCGTTTCGCTGCACTCCTCAGGTCCATGGAGCCAGTCGGAATTCTTTGGATTTTGCTCGAACGGTATTTGAAAATGAGATAAATGCCGTGACAGATAATCCGTTGATTTTCCCGGATTCGAAAAAAATTGTAAGTGGCGGAAATTTCCATGGACAGCCGCTTGCTATGCAGCTGGAAGCGTTATCGCTTGCTGCACACGAATGGGGCAGTATTTCGGAGCGGAGAACATTCAAGATGTTATCGGGCAAGCAGGGCTTGCCGCCTTTCTTAGTTGCCAATCCGGGATTGAACAGCGGATTCATGATTCCGCAGTATACCTCTGCTTCTCTGGTGTCGCAAAACAAGCAACTCTGTGCTCCTAATGTGGTGGACACCATCGATAGCAGCAATGGGCAGGAAGACCATGTGAGTATGGGAGCAAATGCCGCCCTCAAATTATGGAAGATATTAGACAATGTGGAACAAGTTCTCGCAGTTGAATGCATGACGGCGGCTCAAGCCTGTGATTTGCGCGATTCGGAAGGAATGGCGCCGGCGCTTGCGGGAATGCAGCGTTCGTTGCGTCGAGTCGTCCCGTTTCTTGAGCGAGATGATTTTCTTCAGCCGCATATGCTGGCGACAAGGGATTGGATGTTTTCACAGGAATTATCGGATTCGAGGGCCTTTGAGGCCTGACTGTCCCATATCTTTCGCTTGTGATTGAATTACAGGGTATTCGCAAATCATATCAGTCAGGTGCACAGTCTCTGGAGGTACTGAAAGGCATCGATTGTACGATTCATAAAGGGGAATTGGTGGCGATTATGGGGTCGAGTGGCTCCGGTAAGTCAACGATGCTCAACGTGTTGGGGCTACTCGATGATTTTGATGGTGGTTCCTATCTTCTGGATGGAAACGATATGGGAGGATTGAGTGAAAGACAAGCCGCCCGGTACCGAAGTGAATTCTTGGGCTTTGTATTTCAGAGTTTCAATCTGATCGGGTATAAAACAGCTTTGGAGAATGCGGCCTTACCGCTGTATTATCAAGGAGTGAGCCGAAAAGAACGTCAGAAACAGGCGCTGCATTACCTCACCAAAGTCGGTCTCGCAGATTGGGCAGAACACTTGCCAAATCAAATGAGCGGAGGACAAAAACAACGGGTGGCCATTGCAAGGGCATTGATTGCAAATCCCCGGGTCATTTTGGCGGATGAGCCGACGGGTGCATTGGATTCGGTGACTTCGGATGAGGTGATGAACTTGCTCAAGGATATCAATAGAGAGGGTATCACCATTGTGGTCGTGACCCACGAAAGTGAAATTGCAGCCCAGTGCGACCGGATCATTCGCCTCAAGGATGGCCGCATCGAAGATCCTAAAGCCCAGGATGATGTTTGACCGAGATGCTTGGCTGGAGATTTTTCACACGGTATTGAGCAATCCGCTTCGCACTGGCCTCACTGGCTTGAGCATTGCTCTCGGAATTTTTATTTTGGTGGTGATGCAGGGGCTGGGGTCGGGTTTGGAGACGGGCGTTGCGAATACGTTTGGAGACGATGCGGCGAATTTGATGCAAGTACGCACCGGCAATGCACAGCTGGCCTTTCGTGGTCGAAAACCAAATCGAAGGGTGGAATTGCATAATCAAGACGAACAAGCGATGAAGGAGCAGGTAGATAGCGTTCCAGCTTGGAGTCGGTTGGTCTTTCGATGGGGATCCACGGTGCGATATAGCAACCAACAAGGATCATACAACGTCCGGGGGGTGGATCCGGACCAACGCGAAATTGGTCAGGTGTCTCTTACAGCGGGTCGATTCATATCCCCCCTGGATTTGGCGGAGAATCGAAAAGTAGCGGTGCTGGGTGCGCAATTGGTCGAGGATCTCTTTCCGAAAGGCACAGAGGCAGCTGCAGTCGTGGGGGAGTTTATTCAATTGAGAGGGATTCAATTTGCCGTGGTTGGGGCCTTTGATCAGGCAGGTTCGCGTTGGGAAAACCGGAGTGTTTATGTGCCTTTTTCTACGGCGCAAAAGCTTTTTCAAAACGACGATGTAGTGAGTCGCGTGTCCATTGGAACGGGCGATGCCGCCATTGAGGATACGCGGGATGCTTCGGCAGGCTTGATATCTTGGCTTAAGAATCGATTGGTTGTCCATCCGGATGATGCGGAAGGGGTATGGGTAGACAACAGGAATGAAGAGGCTGAAATGTTCCGACAAATTTTCAGTGGGATTCGACTTTTTGTTTGGTTTGTTGGGTTGATGACTTTGCTCGCAGGTGCGATGGGCGTGGCCAATATCATGGCCATTGTTGTGCGGGAAAGGACCAAAGAAATTGGGGTAAGAAAAGCCCTCGGAGCGACGAGCAATGCAATAGTGGGTCAAATCATTCAGGAGGCGGTATTTTTGATGCTGGTTTCGGGTTGCGTCGGCCTCCTCGCAGGGACTTGGTTGTTGCACGGCATCGCTCCGATGGTTCAGCACGAGTTTTTTAGCAATCCACGCGTTGACTTTAGTTCGGCTCTGCTCGCATTGGGTATTTTAATTTTTGTAGGAGTGGTGAGTGCCATCGGTCCTGCCGTGCGAGCAGTTACGATTCGACCGGTTGAAGCTTTGAGAGATGAATAAGGCGACAAAAAATACCCGTTGGCGTCCAGATTGGGACGGATTTCTGGAGTTGGTGCAAGTCCTCTTACAAAAGCCGCTGCGCACTGCTTTGAGCGGACTGGGCGTTGGCTGGGGACTGTTCATGATCATCATTACCATCGGTTCAGCCAATGGATTGCAAAATGGCGTTTCCCAAGATTTAGGAGATATGGCCAAAAACTCCATGTTCATGTGGACACAGTCCACGAGTATGGCGTACAAGGGTTTTCAAAGGGGACGACCGATTGACTTGACCATCGGCGACGTGGAGTACCTCGCGGCCAACAGTCAAACGCTGGAAGCAGTGGCACCTCAGAATCAGTTGGGTGGTTGGAGAGGCTCAAATAATGTGACCAGGGGATTGAAGACCGGTGCTTTCACCGTCTTTGGTGAATTTCCTGCACAGCTTAAAATTGAGGCGCGCCCCCTGCGTTCTGGCCGTCACATCAACGATCGAGACATTGAAGACAGACGCAAAATTGCGGTAATCGGCGAACGCGTACGACAAATCTTATTTACGTCGGACGAGGACCCCATTGGCGGTTCTGTTCGGATCAACGGGGTCAATTTCACGGTGGTCGGCGTATTTGGCTCCATGCGATCTGGAGAAGATGCGGAAGAGGATTTGCAAAGCATTCGAATTCCCTTCACCGCTTTTAATCAGGCATTTCATCGCGGTGATGATGTGGGTTGGCTTTGTCTCTTGTTCAATGAAAAAGTCCATGCGGATTCGGCAGCGGCGGAAGTCATGTCCATTTTAAAGGCCAGACTGTCGATTCATCCGGACGATAATCGCGCTTTTGGACATTGGACGGTTGCCAAGGAATTTGAAGAGATTCAAACGGTATTTTCTGCGATTCGCGGTGTGAGCTTTGTCTTTGGTGGGCTCGCACTTTTGGCGGGCATTATAGGAATCATGAACATCATGCTCATTACAGTAAGGGAGCGAACGAATGAGTTGGGTGTGCGCCGCGCGTTGGGAGCAACTCCAGGAGTTATCATTCGCCAAATTATGGGGGAGACCTTATTGCTAACGGTGTTGTTCGGGTTGATCGGAGCGATTTTGGGAGTGGCGAGCATCGAAGCCATCGATGCATTGCTCGAATCCATGCCCGATATGGACGGAGGTAGTTTCCGAAATCCGGAGGTTTCAATTAAAATTGTCGTACAATCTTTGGTCATTATGATCGCAATGGGTGCAATTGCTGGTGTTCTGCCAGCGTTTCGAGCTGTATCCATTCGACCTGTTGAGGCCATCCGAACCGAATGATGTGATGAAAAAAGGACGTGTTTATGCCTTAATTGCTGTAATTATTGCCATCCTTGGCGGTGCAGCGTATACCTTGAATTTCCTCTATTTACAGGGAGAGGAGGAGGAAGCAAGTTACCGAACGGAGATTCCGCGTATGGGTGATATTGTGATCAAAACGGTCGCTGCGGGTTCCATTCAGCCTCGTCAAGAAATACTGATCAAGCCTCAAATTTCGGGCATTGTCCGTCGGGTATTGGTCGAGGCCGGGGAACTCGTTCAATCCGGGCAAGTTATGGCAGAAGTCATGGTCGTGCCGGATATGGGAGCACTGAGCAATGCTGAAACGCGGCTACAACGCGCAAAGATTAGCTTAGAGGATGCGCAAACCAATGCCACTCGAAATCAAAACTTATTGAAGGACGGGATCATTTCAGCGGCTGATTATCAGCGGTTTGATTTGGCCTTGAAACAGGCCCAAGAAGAATTCTACGCATCGGAAGACAACTTGCGCATCATTCAGGACGGCGTGGCTTCAAGGAGCGGCCGCACATCCAATACGTTGATTACGGCAACCATCGATGGAATGGTGCTCGATGTTCCCGTGAAGAAAGGCAACAGCGTCATTGAAGCCAATAACTTCAATGAAGGAACGACAATTGCTGCCGTGGCAGACATGATGGACCTCGTTTTCATCGGGAAGATTGATGAATCCGAAGTAGAGAAACTCTCCGTTGGTATGGGAATTGAATTGACCGTGGGTGCGATTGAAGGGTTGACCATTCCCGCTGAATTAGAGTACATCAGTCCCAAGGGGCTGGAGGAAGCAGGGGCGATTCAGTTTGAGATTAAAGCCGCTGTTCAACTTGATGAAGAACAGTTTCTTCGCGCTGGATACTCAGCAAATGCGAATGTCGTTTTGGACGAACGGCGCGGGGTACTTGTCATTCCTGAAATGCTGGTTCAATACGACAAAGGTGAGACTTTTGTGGAGGTCTTAATCGGTGAGAATCGGTATGAAAGACGCCCAATTTCACTGGGCTTGTCCGATGGAATTACAGCAGAAGTTCTCGAAGGCATCTCGCTGGAAGATGCCTTGAAGGTTTGGAATCAACCTCGGTACTAGCGTCAAAATCTTACGTCACAGCGGCCTTGCGGACAATGCGGCGCATGAGCCCTGGAGCAAATCGTTTGAGGTAAGCTCCAATGATTTCGAAGCGTCCAATCAACACTTGGGCCTTATTGCGCTCGACAGCGCGAATCATACGTTGAGCGCACACCTCTGGACTCAGACCGGAACCGGTTTTTTCATCCATCGTGCCTTGTTGAGATCCATCTCCAACGACTGCATTCAAAGATATTTGGGTGCGAATAAAACCAGGGCAGACCATGGTCACCTTTAGCCCATCGTCGTGGTGCTCTGCTCTTAGTGCTTCAAAGAATCCGTGGAGCGCATGTTTTGCACCACAATATCCGGAGCGTAAAGGGGAGGAGAATAGACCCATTAAGCTCGTTACGACCACAAAATGTCCGTTTCCGTTTTGAACGAAATGGGGAAGAAGAGCCTTGGTGAGCGCTACCGTGCCGAAATAATCGATTTCCATGACCCGGCGGTCTACTTCCAGATCGGTTTCGATGGCTCGAGAACGTTGGCTAATTCCTCCGCAATGAACCATGATGTCGATGTGACCAGCCCATGCGATGGCTTCGGAAACTTTGGAGTCAAGAGCCCCTGTTTCTCCCAAGTCCAAAGGCAATACGAACGAATTGTTGCGTGCTTCCGGTGTCCAATTTGATCGCACCTCCTCCAGTGCTTCTTTTTTCCGAGAGGACAGAATAACGCGAGCTCCTTTTGTCGCCCATTGCGTTGCAGCAGCCTTGCCTATGCCACTGCTAGCTCCGGTGATCCAAACCGTTTCGTGCTTGCGGTCAGATGTCAATGTTCGCGTATTTCGCGTTTTCTTCGATGAACGCACGACGCGGAGGTACTTCATCGCCCATCAACATTGAGAATACGTGATCGGAAGCCGCCGCATTTTCAATGGTGACTTGTCTTAACGTACGATTCTCGGGATTCAATGTTGTATCCCACAGCTGCTCCGCATTCATTTCCCCGAGTCCCTTGTAGCGCTGAATCCCAATGCCTGAATCACTTCCTGATCCTGATTTGAATTGTTCGATCAATCGGTCTCGCTCGTTATCATCCCAAGCATAAACTTGCCGTGACCCCTTCTTGACTAAGTACAGAGGAGGGGTGGCGATGTAGATGTACCCATTCTCAATCAATTCCTTCATGTGGCGGAAGAAGAACGTAAGAATTAAAGTTTCGATGTGGCTACCGTCTACATCCGCGTCACACATGATCACGATTTTATGGTATCGTAGCTTGGTCATGTTCAAAGCCCGTTCGTCCTCTTCAGTGCCAAGGGACACGCCCAAAGCAGTATAAATGTTTTTGATCTCCTCGTTCTCGAAAATCTTGTGGTGCATCGCCTTTTCGACATTCAAGATTTTACCACGGAGTGGCATGATTGCTTGATTGTTTCGATCTCGGCCTTGTTTCGCCGTTCCACCTGCTGAATCTCCCTCCACAAGGAATAATTCACACAGCGAAGGGTCCTTTTCAGCACAGTCAGCCAGCTTGCCCGGCAAACCTGAACCGCTCATAACGGTTTTACGTTGGACCATCTCACGAGCTTTCCGTGCAGCGTGTCGGGCTTGTGCTGCAAGTATTACTTTGCTCACGATGGTTTTGGCATCACCTGGGTGCTCTTCCAGATAATCTTGAAGCATGTCCGATACAGCTTGGCTCACAGGCGCGCTCACCTCGGCGTTGCCGAGTTTCGTTTTCGTTTGCCCTTGAAATTGAGGTTCTGCGACCTTGACACTCACAACAGCGGTCAACCCTTCTCGAAAGTCATCTGCGGAGATGTCGAACTTGAGCTTGTCCAACATGCCGCTGGCTTCCGCGTATTTTTTCAACGTCAATGTCAATCCCCGACGGAAACCGGTCAGGTGGGTACCCCCTTCGTACGTATTGATGTTGTTGACATACGAAAACAGGTTTTCCGAAAACGAAGTATTGTATGTCATGGCCACTTCTACCGGCACGCCATTGCGCTCGCCGCTGACGTGAATGACCTCAGAAACGAGTGGTTCTCTGTTCGAGTCCAAGTAGGTCACAAAATCTTTGAGTCCTTCTTCAGAAAAGAAGGTTTCACTGAGGAACCCTTGGTCTTTTCCTTCATCATCCTCAACGGTATGGCGCTCATCCGTCAGGGAGAGTGTTAATCCTTGGTTTAGGAAGGCCAATTCTCTCATGCGATCCGCGAGTGTATCGTAGGAGTAGATGAGTGTTTCAAAGATTTGTTCGTCGGGTTGAAACTCGACTGTGGTTCCATTGCTTTTGGAGGTTCCGATCTCACGCACGGCATAGGATTCCTTGCCTCGGCAATATTCCTGCTCGTAGACCTTGCCATCGCGATGCACCTCGGCCCTTAGCAGGCTTGAGAGTGCGTTGACGCATGAAACGCCTACACCGTGCAATCCTCCAGAAACCTTGTAGCTGTCTTTGTCAAACTTTCCACCAGCGCCAATCTTCGTCATGACGACCTGCAATGCCGATACGCCTTCCTTTTCATGAAGGTCCACAGGAATGCCCCGTCCGTTGTCTATGACCCGGATGCCATTGGATTCGGTTATTGTCACATGAATGGTGTCGCAGTGCCCTGCAAGTGCTTCATCGATGGAATTGTCAACCACCTCGTAGACCAGGTGATGCAATCCACGAACGCCTACATCTCCAATGTACATTGAAGGTCGCATGCGTACGTGCTCCATGCCCTCCAAGGCTTGGATATTGCTCGCGTCATACAGATTGTTGCCAGTTGGCTTCTTTACGTCCTCGTTCTGATTTTCTTCCGCCATGTTTCGCGTCTTTCAAGTTGGTCCAAGCCAATGCTTGGTATAATCCTTAAAAATACGTGAAACATCCGTAATTGCTGATGGTTCAGCCCGTTTAATGTGGGCAGTTTTCCACAAGATTTAACGGGTTTCTCACAAGCGGTGATTCGGATTTAAAACGCGTAACTGAATCCGAGTTGGAATCGGATTCCTTGGGCGTTATAGCCCGCATAGAGGGGGTTGGCTCGGTTTAAGAGGTTTCGCCCGGAAATCCATCCGCTCAAGCGCGCGTTGTAGAGGTAATCGATGCGCATATCCCATTGAAGAAAATCTTCCATGGTATAAGCATAGCCCCATGTTGCGGCAGTTGACGTTTCGATGACTTCCGGAGCTGTTGCGTCCAAGGTTCCTGCTTGCAGCGCATTTCTTCCAGTCTGAAGGTTCAGATCCGTTTGAACGCGCAGTTTATCCTTCATGGTATGCTGCAACGACGCACTGAATTCGAACTGAGGAAGATTCCACGCGTTGAGTTCATTAAAAGTGGAATCGCGAAGCGTATACGTATGCTGTTGTATTCTTCCCATGAATTCAGTGGATTTCCCCAATTTCCAAGTGGCATTTGCTTGGAGTGTTGTGATGGATAGATCTTGGTACAACGGCCTGAAATATTCGCCGTTACCCGTTTGTATATCTGGGACCAAGAATAAATGCTGATTGCGGCGATGGTGTTCAGCGCTTAGGTGAAATGCAATGGCGGATGTGATGGACCCGCGCATTCCCATTTGAGCGTGCAATGTTTCATAGGTATTTTTCCAAGTTGAAGCAGAGTCTAACCGCGAGGGAGATGGGACAAAAGAATTTTCTTGCAACACAGTCTCATAGCGATTCTGGTCAATGCCTCCTCCGAGTTTGACATAAGGAACGAACAGATTTTGGAGAAGACCGACCGAAGCTTGCAGTTCAGGTATGACTAGAAAGGGTTGGTTGCCTTGTGCATCCACCCAGACACCCAATCCAAATGAGGTGTGCAGTTGCTTGAAATCTTTTTGTGCTAAAGCATGCAAATCGATAACGGCCTGCTTCTGTGGTGGTAAGATGTACCCTTCCTCATTCTGATTGAGCCGATCGATGTTGGTGTGTAAATCAAGAGACACAGGGGTGTTTTCTATGGATCCTTGTAAACGGACACGGGCATCGAAGTTCTTCTCTTGGACCCCTTGGTTGTTCCAGAAATAACCATAATCAAGGATGGATTGGTACCCCCATTTTGAGCTGCCTTGATCTTGGCTTCCAAATTCAAGTTGCGTGTGCAAGGCATTTAAAAATACGGAATCCGCATTGCCAAATTCAACGGAGTCGAGTAAATCAAATCCTTCGGATCGACCGTAATAGCTGATGCGATTTCGTTCATACGTTGCATGGGTACTGAGGTAGGTTTTTTTGAAGAACCTTTTGTACCACCCCGTCCATTCGTTGTTGCTAAATTGCTGGGGGATGGGCGTCGATTCGGACAGCCCAATGAATCCATCTCGTGTTGATCGGTGGCTAAACTCTGTGCCCCAGGTCTGATTTCTCGACCTCAAATCGGTATAGCTCATCATGAGAGAGGGGCTTAAATAATTACCCATACCGATTTCCGTGAATCCCCGATAGAGAAGGGGTAGAGGTTCGTCTACTTTGAGTCGTTTCGGACGTTCTCGTTCCCAAAGAGGTCGAACGTTCTTGCGATTGGGCAAGACGCTGTATGAAAAGTTTGGTTTGGACTGGGAAATCACTGCAGGTTGAGGCCAGTGCATTTCCTTATGCGCATCCCGAAGTAAAACTTCACGGTCACCTGTAAAAGTCACGTTCAGGCCCAAGGTGTCCAATGGTGTGGTGGTTGCCAAAACACTGCACGGAAGTGCCAATAGGATTATAAGTTTAGTCCAGTGATAAGGAATCATCATTCGGTGATTTCAAGGGTGGATGATACGGTGTCTTGTGCGGCTGAAGCCTCAGTGCCTGCGGGGTTGAGTTCTTCGAGTTCAAGACGGTCGACTTCGATGAGTTTACTTTTTGCCTGTTCTCGAATGGATTCGTTTTCTACAAATTCCAAGATGCTTTCAGCTGTAGCTCTCGCTTGAAACCAATCTTTTTGTGCGATGTAGGTGTCTACGAGGAGCAGGAACGCTCGGTGCTTCCAACTGTCGTAATTGGCAAAGGCCGATATGAATGCAAAGATGGCGGATTCGGTTTCAGTGAAGTTTCCTGCTTTAAACTCCATTTTGCAGAGCAAGAACTGGCATTCTGCACCACGGGTTCCCCCCAATGTACCGACGGCTTCTAAATCTGGACGGGCAAGATCGTATTGACCACGGTCATGGTAAATTTTTGCTCGCCAGTATTGCGCAGTTCTTTGGATGTCAGTCGGTGTATTGGAGTTGCTGATAACCTGATTGGCATAAGTCAAGGCTAGTTCGGGCTCTTCCAATAAGTAATGGCATCGCATGAGACCTATCCGAGCTTCCAATACGTTTTCTTGCAATATGCTCGTGCTTTCGAGGGTCTTATAATGCAGTTTAGCTCCAGCCAGATCTTGGCTGTTCCATGCAATTGTTGCCGCACCAAGGGCCGCTGGCTCGGTGTAATCATTTACAGGTTCCGCGAGGACCGTCTCAAACGCCTGCCGAGCCATTTCAAATTGCTCTTCATCGTATGCACAATTTCCGAGAAAGAAATGAGCTTCGACTCCGTAAGCTCCTGGTGTATAGTCGTTGATGTATTCGGTAAGTCGAAGAATGGCTTTCTCACAATTGCGCTCAAGAGCCGCTTCTCTGGCCGCATTGAATAAACGCTCTTCAATTTCATCGGTATTGAGGCCGACAGCAGGCGGTAGATCGCTCAGAAGCCCTTGGTCAATCAAAACAGGCTCAACGATGTTGTACGCATCGCTTGCAATGGGATCATTGCCATATTCATTCCGAATCAAATCCCACAAGCGCATGACTTCATCCGGTTGATTGTTTTTCATGGCAATCAGGCACAAATCAACCAGTGCATTTTTGCTTTTAAGCGCCTCGGGAAATTCCGACCTTAACCGGTTGAGGTGCTCCTCTGCGGCAACCAATTCACCCAATTCAATTTCTGCCCTCCCAATGGAATACAATGCTTCGGGGAGATAAGTCGTTGGCGTTTGCGTAGCGATCAGGCTCCTGAGTTCATCTATTTGCTTCTGAGGCAGATTGAGCGTGCCGAAACATTCTGCGCGCTGGAATCGGGCATACGCTTCATCCTCCTTGCTCGCAGCGATAACCTCTCCATAGTAACGTGCTGCAGGTTCGAACTCTTTGTTGACATAATAGCAGTCTGCAACACGGAGCTTGGCGTCGGCGTATTTACCGGAATCGACATTTTTGGCAGCTTTGAGATATCCACGGAATGCACTCAGTGCATCCAGGTGGAGTCCGCGTTTAAACAAAGCGTATCCTCGAGCGTACATCCCATTGGTGTACTGGCTGCTATTGAACGCACCGGGTGCCGACTGGAATGCGGCGTAATGTGCTGTTGCCACTACATAATCTTGGGTCAAATAACTCGCCTCTCCTTGCCAAAAATAAGATTCTGCAGCCAATACCTGGTCGTAGGGATACGTTCGTGCCGATTCAAAATATGCATGGCAATCGTCGTATTGCGCTGAACGAAAAAGCTCAACGCCTCGGTTGAAGGAAACCAATTGGTACGCTTTTTTTACATTCGGTGTTTTTGCGCTTATTTGCTCCAAAGCCGCCAATGCGCGATCGTAGTTTTTGGATGACATATACACTTCGAGCAAGAAGCCGTAGGCCTCGTCGTTGCGCCTTGAATTGGGGTATTCAGCTAAATACCTTTCAATTGCCACGACGGCATCATCAAATGGATTGAAGGTCAATTCATAAGCAAGTTTGGCATAACTGAAGAGGGCATCTTCCTGAACATCCGCATCATCGTCTAATTCAGATGCTTTTTTGAATGATGTTTTCGCCTTGTTCTTTTCATCCAAGGCCAAATAACACGCTGCAGTGTGATAATGAGCCAATTGAGTCATATCGTCCACATTGCGCACGACCAATGCGAAGCATGTTAAAGCTTTAAGGAACGCTTCGGCTTGATAATAGGTGTACCCCATTTGATAGGAGAATTCCCGGGTTCGGCCGGCTCCTCTGGCTTCGTGGTAGGCTTCTTCCAGATAGGGCAAGGCCGCTTGAAAATCTTGCTTCCGGTACAAGGCGTCACCCACCAGACGTGAGATGTCAGCTCGCTGGGAGTCCTTCATTTTGATTGCATCCGAAAAGACCACCGGAGCATAGTCAATTAAGCGATCGTATTGCTCTGTTTCGTGCAGAAGTTGCGCAATGTAAATGGGCACGACGTTTTTTAAGGCAGCATCCTCAGCGAGGGACAGAAACCCTTCCAAGGCCACTTGAGGCTGGCCTTTGATGTACGATATGTGACTAAAATAATAGCGTGCCGGTTCACGGAACATGCTAGAAGCCTCCTTGGCTTCCATGACCGCGAACAAATCCAAGCGAGCCTCGTCGTATGCTTCCAATTCAAAATATGCGTGTCCTCGTTTGAACTGCCATTCTATTTTTTGGGCCGGCTTCATTCTCAAGGTGTTCAATCCATCAAAGGCCGCAGCTGCATCCTTCCAATCTCTTTTGCGGTACAGGAAGTTGGCATAGTCCCATTGAGCTTCTCGGCAAAGAGGGTGTTCTGGATACCGCTCTAAAAAGCGCTCAACGCGTTGTTCAGCATCCCGATGCTGCAATTGAATCGCGCATGAAGCAGCCCGGTATTCAGCTAAAGCCAGTTGAGAAACTGGAGCATCTTGATGGTGATTGCGCCATTCATCGTAATGATGTTGCGCAGCGCTGAGCTTGTTGTGTTCCCAATGGTGGTTGGCACGTTCCCAATCTGAGGGATAAGCGGGCTGGCTCATCCCAAGTAACGGCAACAAGTGAACGCATGCTACAGCGGTCAGGAGGGCGTGGAATTTTCGTTTCATGAACTTCAGAAGTCTTACCTACCGAAGGTACCGAGCAAGGCCTCCTTCGTTAGATCAGGTTGGTGAAGTTCTCAACGCACTGCTGTGCCTTTTTCTGCGGTCTTTTTTCACAAAAAATTTCATGGACTTAATCAGGCGATGACGGCAGGATAGAATCAGGCTTATTCCCCGTCACCGGCCATGGGTGCTCCAGAAGGAACGTCAGCGATCATGACACCTGCGGCTTCAAACGCCAATTCGAATACAGGTTCTGTGACGGCTTGGATTTCTGCTTGAGTTGCTCCTGCATCTTCGAGCAAATGCATCTGCATTTCCACAGAAACGGTGTCATAGTATGCTTCTCCTGAGAAGTAGGCCGTTTTGCCTTGCAGGCTGTCTTTGGGAACGAAAAATGCGTGATCTTTCATGAAGACCATAACGGTATCATTGTATGGTCCCTTCACACTCATCCAGCATCCCATGGTCATGCAACTTTGGACGATTTCTGCTTCAAAAAGGCCCTCCGCAGTTCCTGTTTGTTCGAGATTACTTGCCACAGATTCCATGGGAGTTGGGTTGGTGTATTCACGAATGGAATCTCCGTAATAGGACCATTTCGCGGACTCTGACTGGGCAGATTCTGCTTCAGATGTTTTGGAATTGGATTGGCAGGCGGCCAAAGCCAAAAGCGAGAAAAGGCAAGTGCAGAGGATTGTGGTGTGCTTCATGAGGTAAATTTCGATGTTCAGTGACAGAATCAGAAGGTGGCTGTTTATTTTTTTAATCGAATCTCGAATTCGGTTCTTCGATTCTTTGCGCGTCCTTCGGCAGAATCATTCGATGCGATGGGGGCAGATTGTCCCATGCCTTCAAAAGACACTTGGGTTTCCGCGACACCAAAACCGATGAGTGATTGAGCGACTTTTTCGGCACGTTCTTCGGAGAGTTGCTGATTCTCTTCTGGAACACCACGGTCATCTGTGTGCCCTATAATTCGAACGCCAATCGCCTTGTTTCTCAAGAGATAAGCGGCAAAAATCTCGAGCATTAACTCACTCGTGCGATTGATGTTAGAAGAATTTGTTCCGAATTGGATGTCACCGATTTCAAACGGTTCTCCATTTTTGGATGGTGCGAG
>DBBR01000092.1 GCA_002292325.1 Flavobacteriales bacterium UBA979
CATGGGAACATCGCCGGTCGCATCGTCGATGCCAAAATCTCCCCCATCATTGATCATGAGCCAATTCATGTCCTCGGCAAAAGCCGTGAGGTACACATCTGAATCGAAGTCGCCATCAAAATCTGCAACACTGGTGGACATGCAATTGATCGCAATGTCCAAGCCTGTTTCCTCGGCCTTTTCAATAAAGGGCATCAATGAACCTTCCACCTGCTGCTCGAAAAAATAATTCTCATAAATCGTACGATCCCGCACCACATGTAAATCAAGCAATCCATCGTCATTGAAATCCACCCATTGTCCCTGGAATGACTGGATACCCAACACATCCAATCCTTGCTCCGATGTGGACTCTGTGAAGGTGCCGTCGCCGTTGTTGGCATAGAGTTCATTGAAAGGGTACTCATCAATGGACGAGGTGTAGTTGCAAACGAACAGATCCAAAAAGCCATCGCTGTTGTAGTCACCAAAGCAGGCCCCGTAACTCTTGCGAGAGGCTAAACTGATTCCACACGTAGCGCTCACATCGGCAAAAACCATGTTGCCGTTGTTGATGTACAATTTGTTGGCTGCCAAACGATAGGTGACAAATAAATCTTGATCTCCGTCGTTATCGATGTCTCCCCAGAGGACCATCTTCGCTTCCAACGGATAATCTGGAAGGTCCAGGTTCACTTCCAAAAATCCTGACTCATCGCCCTGTCCTTCATAAAAGCGCAAATCGCCTTCGTGATCAGCAAAAGACAAATCATCGATGTAGTCTCCATTGAAATCAACGAAACTCACCCCCGCACCCAAAAACCCCCCGGTATGGTCAGTCTCTAAAATGAGGTTGTTGCTCACATCCATCAATTGTGCATTCGCATGGGTGTGGAACAACAAACCCAGCGAGTAGATCACAACAGAGAGAATTCTCGAAGTATTTCTAAGCTTCCAAGCCATGACGTCATTGTTGACAAGAGACGGCAAAAGAAGCCAAGAAAATGAGGAGATCGGCCACATCGGTCACCGAGTCGGCATTTAAGTCTGTAGGACATGGGTTTTCGACAGAAACACATTGCTGCAGCATTGAATCCCACGCAGTCCCTGGACCACAGGTGGAGGCTGAAATCCAACAAGAAAAATCGCATGACCCATCCTCTTCGTTTGCGCTCTCATCAAAATTACACGCCTCGGGATAAGTGCATCCAGGGCAAGGTCCCGTGGAACACGGATCCACGTATGGGACCGTTTCTCCTTCGACGAATAGCAAACTTTGATTGGGCTCGAGGGTGTAATAACGGTCAACGATTCCTGAAGGCCAATCCACGACCACCGAATCAATTCCTGTGGCCATTCCGATGCCAAAATGTTCCCAACGGCTATTCTGACCCAAGTAATTTTCACCGCAATGCGTCATGTGATAACCCAACAAACCATTGCGGTACACCCTGATTTTTGCACCGATCCCGTCCCGGTTACTCACCGTTCCTTCCAGCATGATTTTGATCCATCGGTTGACATTGGGGACCGCTTGCAAAACTTGGGCATACTCGCCTACGACGTTATTGATCAAATCCGGAAACCCGTCCTGATTGAAGTCGCCTGTTACAGCCGAAAACGATAAACTCGCAACATCAAACTGACCCGTTGTATCCTCTTCAAACGCACCGCCTTCATTCCAGAAAAAATTATCCGGCACGTATGAATAATTCTGAAGCACAGCAGGCCATGACGTATACGTGCTAAAGCCGGTACAAACATGCAAATCTTCCCAACCGTCGTTGTCTACATCGAACCAATTGGCGGCCCAGCTGGTCAAATGAACTTGGACGCTGTCACCTGTTGTCGCTTCATATGGATCAAAACTTCCTGTACCGTCATTCACAACAAAATAATTGCCTTCCCACATGCCCGCTGACATGTACAAGTCCTGATCGTTATCGTGGTCAAAATCCGTCGCGGAAGAACACATCGCATTGATGGAATAATCCAAGCCCATGGGAACCGCTTCGTTGGTAAACTGACCATTTGAGGATTGCTTGTAATACCGATTCTCGAAGCAAATTCGATCCCGGATCAAATGCAAATCCAATAATCCGTCTTCATCAAAATCCACCCAGTGTCCCTGAAAGTTTTGCTGGAGCGGCTCGCCAAAGGGTCCATCAAACGTCACCTCCTCGAAGTATCCCCCGCCAAGGTTGAGGTACAACTCATTGAATGGCGGGTCCATTCCGCTGACGTAATTGGCGATGAAAAGATCGAGTAACCCGTCGTTGTTGTAGTCGCCGAAGCATGCGCCATAGCTGCGTCGATTGGTTTGATCAATCCCGCAATTATCGCTCACATCCGTGAATTCGAGGTTGCCTTCATTGATGTACAAACGGTTGGCCGCGAGCCGATACGTAATGAACAAGTCTTGATCACCGTCGTTGTCTATGTCCGCCCAAAGAATGCATTTAGCCTCATAGGCATAAGCGGGGATCTGCAATTCGAAAGGGACAAACCCTTCTCCATTGCCCGTGTAAAACTGCAAGTCACCGAGGTGATGTGCGATGCTGAGGTCATCCACACCGTCTCCATTGAAATCCGCCATGCTGATACCCTCGCCTAAGTATCCACCGGTATGGTCTGTCCAAATATTCAATTCATTGCTGACATCAATGAACGGCATTTGGCCCGAGGCGTCAAGCGCAAAAACAAACATGTACCCAAAGACCATCACTCCAAACAGGGAGCAGTGAAACATCGTGAGCATACGGTTGCATAAAGCAGCAGTCATTGGAAACTTCTTTTAGAGTTCCAAATTTCGCAGGTACTTAAAAATACGTCACTTTAACGGATTAAGCAATGCGATGAACGATAATTCACGTTTCAGGGGCACAGGGAGCCAAAGACTCCCAACATCACAAGCAAATCTGCTACATCCACCAATCCATCACCTGTCACATCCGCGGGACAAGGGTTCTCACAAAGCCCTGAATCCGGATTCCAAATGAGACCAGTTCCGCACGCCAAGCCGCCAATTAAACAGGTAAAATCACACGATCCATCATCAATATCCGCATCGAACGAAAAATTGCAGGCCGCTTCATAGGTGCAACCAAGGCAGTTATTCAGGCATGTGACAGAACCTTCGGTCAATTCCAGGGGCGCATCCGTTGAGAGGTCATACCACGTTTCTACGGCGCCCAGGGGCCAATGAACCTTCAAGGAGTCCACCGATTCATGATCTGACATGCCAAAGTGCTCCCAGCGACTATTTTGTGCCAGGTATCCTTCTCCGCAATATGTCTCCCTGTACCAATAATCCTCTCCCGCCCAGAGTTCCACCTTGGAACCTACCGCATCGGCATTGCTGATGGTTCCGTGCAGCAAAACGCGCAGCCAATGGTTGCCATTGGGATTGCTTCTTCTAACCTCCGGATTCAACCCCACTTTATGGGAAACCAAATCGATGAATCCATCGCCATTGTAGTCACCTGTTGCGGTAGAGAAGCCCAAGACGCTTACACTTTGGAATAAACTTCCAGGCATGCCCAACACGCCATTGGAGTTTAAAAACAGCGCATCTGGTTCGTTGTTGTTTTCCGTCAACACCGTAGGGAAATCTGTGTAATGAGCAATTCCTGTTGTGATGTGCAACTCTTCCCAGCCATCCGCATTCACATCCAACCATTGCCCAGACCAACACACCTCATTCATCACCACCAGATCATTCGTTGCATCGGTATAAAATCCATTCCCATCATTCTCCAGCAACATACTGCCTTCCAATCCGCCTGAAATGTAAAGATCCAAATCACCATCCCGGTCCATATCATGGGGGCTAGATGACATGCAAAGAATCGAAACATCCAGTCCTCGGGCTGCCGCATCTTGAATGAAGCTCGCCTCTCCTGTTTCTGCACCTTCGTTGTGATAAAATAAATTTGGATAAATCAAGCGATCCCGGACGACATGCAAATCGAGCCAACCGTCTCGGTCCACATCCATCCAATTCCCTTGAAATGACTGAAGATTCGGTCCATCCATTCCGTATTCGATCGTCACGTCCTCAAATAAACCATTGCCAAGGTTGCGGTATAGTTCATTGCCCTGTGGGACATCCACCGCATAACCATAATTCGCAACAAATAAATCCAACAGCCCATCGCGATCAAAATCTCCCCATGCCGGTCCGAAACTCCTCCGATCATCCTGAGCAATGCCGCACGTGGCACTTACATCGACCATGTTCATATTCCCATCATTCAACCAGAGCTTATTCGAGGCAAACCGAAATGCCACGAATAAATCTTGATCTCCATCGTTATCCACATCGGCCCATACAATCCCCTTGGATTCTGCCAACGGAGTTTCAAGCTCTAAGTCAATAACAGAAAACCCATTGCCGGTGCCTGCATAAAACCTCAATTCACCTGCGTGATGCCCAAAGCTCAGATCATCCAAACCATCGCCATTGAAATCCGCGAAACTCATTCCTGTCCCCAAATAGCCCCCCGTATGATCCGAATCCAAGCTCGAGGTTCCATTGTCAACCACCAATTGAGCGCTCGCCTCCTTGCTTGCCGAGCAGAGGACAAGTGCCCCTGCAATACATTGAACGATGAATCTACCGTGTCTCACTGATCTGAACTCTTCTTAAATAAAAGATACGACATACAACATGACATAAAAAAAAGGGCCCGACCGAAGTCGAGCCCTTTCTAAAAACAGTCGTTTCAGGTTATTCGCAAACCGTACCGAATGCACCCAAGAATTGGAGCAAGTCAGCAGTGGTTACAGAACCATCCTCGTTGATGTCCGCTGGGCATGGGTTTGA
>DBBR01000054.1 GCA_002292325.1 Flavobacteriales bacterium UBA979
TCCCTTGTACTTCATTCTCCCTGTGTTGTTGCTGAGCGTTTTTGCGTCGATCTGGACCGTCAGAAGAAGACGCAAGCGAAGAGAGCCCTGAACGGAATCACGACACTTCACTGAGCAGCGTTAGCTGCGGCAATTTTCTTCGCTGTTAAAATTGGTTTGGAGCATGAAAATCCGCGAAGGCTTCATTGAGCTCGCGTACGCGGAGGTCCTTGACGCGAATGGGGCCGAGGCAATTTTGTTCGCCCATCACAAAAAACTCGAGGAATTCGGGCAGAGCATCAATGGAGAATGGCAGTGTAGCAATCATTTCATTCGCTGTCCCGGCTGAGGGAGTGCCTGATTTGGGCGTGGCTAAAGCAAGCCATTGAACGGCACCTTCAGTGCGCGTCTGAACAATGAATTGGGCATTCAAGTGCTGGGTGGCCTCTTCATTTTCGAGGTCATGAGGAAGGACAAAGGTGAGCTGTGCCTCCAAAGGAGCTCCAATCCATCCAGAGTCTGGGACTAACCGATGGATAACGTGTGCGCCCTCGCACGGCAATCCATCTGTTGCGTCCTGTTGCGTGGTGGTCACAAGGGACGACAGGTGTATGTTAATACCCTCGCTCCTGTATGGAATGGAGTCGGACCATTCGGTGTTGAATGCACGACCATCCAACATGCGCAGTGCAAAGTCCTCGCATCGGTACACTTCTGACCCAAGCAACCACCAGTGGGCTTCGTCGGATTGCATCGGACTCCCATCGTTGAGCATGACGACCTGTGTTTCTTCAGCAAGCAAGTGATTTGTCGCCTCATCCAGCGCAAGTACCGACATCAATGCTCGACTTTCCAGAATCGATGCACGGGTTAGATGAGCACTCAGCATGGGCAGCCCTGTGTGCTTCCCAAGTGCACACGAAAGTAATTCTTGATGCCCCAAGTCGTTGCGTCCGAATACTTCCGACCCCTTGTGGAAGTACGGGAGCGGAAGGATCACATCAGCTTCTTGTTCCGTAACTGCATCAACCGCTGCAGCCATTTCCTCAGAGAGTACCGATAATGGGTTCGGTTCGCGCGTCTTCATTTCACCCAATGCCGTATGGTACAGAAACACCTCCACTCCAAGAACAGCGAAGAAAACAAGCACCGGCGCCGCTGCGATTCGATGGCCTCGCTGTAACTTGTGAAAACGACTGAGCGCAACAACCGCTGCACAAGTCAGCACATAATACGATGGCCAAGCAAACCGGCCAATTCCCCTGAATTGTTTGACAAATGGAAACCAGTCGAGGAGGGCTGGGAACAAGGAGAAGGGAAGGCCACAAGCAATGAGAAAAAGTAGGGCAGACGCCGCTAAAGAGGAGGTTAGGCCAAGATGTGACTTAAACGGAGACGAGGTAGCCACGCTTTTAAAACCACCAGGTTGCACCAAGCGAAGTAAGGTGGCTGCGATCACTGTCACTGACGTTGAGAGTCCAATGTAGGACCATCCTTCCCAGGTAGCCGTCATCCAATCGGGCCTTGCAAGTGCCTGGAATGGGCCAAATTGTGGTGCAACAAGTCCTGCAAGGGAAGAAGTGAAATCAAAGTAGCCAAAGGGACTTTCAATTCTGTAACCATGCACATCGGTGAATTCGATGAACATCAAAAAACCAAGAATGGGGAGAACGGCAGGCACCACAGCCTTGAGCAGGATGCGTTTTGAGAAACCCTGCCACATGCCCTGAAAGATGAAGAACAAAAAAGAAAAGGCAATGCATATAACGCCGAGGTAAGCATGGGTTCCAATCCAAAAAATATTGCTGAGTGTCATCCACAGGATGAAGCTGCGTTCGGTACGACTTTTTTCTGTTGCCAGACATAGCAGCCAAGTCAAAGGCAATGCAGCCGTATACGACAGGGCGTAATGTCCGCCGGAGCGTAAAATTTGAGGGGACAACAAGGTGAATCCGATAGCCGCCCCAAAGGCAATCCAAGGCTGAACATCAAATTTCATGTAAATCCTGTGCAGGAGAATGGGCGTCAACAGCCATGAGGCCAATATGAGCATCCAGAGAATTTGAGCTCCATGATTGGCGAACCCCAGCGGCCTGAGTATTGCTCGCAGCAGTAGCGACAAAAGTGGATGTCCGTCTGTGAAGGAGATGTGTTCTCCAAACGGAAATGCCATGCCCTCGAAGTTGGTCCAACTTTGGTTGTGCGCCAGGTACCAATCAAACGTGAATAGGTTTTTTATGCCGTCTGCACCGCCCGTGGATGGAAAGTGATTGGGTGAAAAAAGCCCCATGCCATGCAACACCCAAAGGCAGGTTACTGCAGTCAGCGTCAATAACGCATAGGTCTTTATGCCAGTCCTTTCATGCCACATGGTGTGGCAAGTTCCTTCTATTTCAATTCAACTGCAAACGTTTTCATTTCGGTTCTCCCAATACTTCTCCCAATTTAGGTGCAGAGATTTAGTCTTTACCAACTTGCGAGGGCTGCGTTTCACCTTTAGGCGTGAGGGACTATGCGCCTGTGCGGTTTACTTTAGCAATTGTATTTATTCTACAAACGAGAAACCATTAGCACCATGAAGCAACACGCATACCTCATAATGGCCTTCGTTTTGGGGGTCTCCCAATTGTCAGAAGCACAAGT
>DBBR01000028.1:0-13600 GCA_002292325.1 Flavobacteriales bacterium UBA979
CACGGGTGATACCGTTGGTGATCCGTTCAAAGATACAAGCGGCCCATCCATGAACATTTTGATCAAACTAACGTGCTTGGTAGGTCTTGTTATTGCCCCAATTTTGGGTGGTCACGATGCGCCTGAAGCTGATGTAGATGCGAAGGCTCAAAAAGTTGAAGTCCCGGCTGAGGTGGAGTGAACACATCAAACTAATTGATGAACGACGTTCATCTCTTGCATAAAAAAAAGGGACCTGGCTGGTCCCTTTTTTTTGCTTCAATTTGCTTGCTTCACTTCTTTACTTAAAATTTCCCCGTGAAGGTGAATCATCCTGGATGTTCATCAGGTCAGAAATTCTCTGGTTCCATATTCATCACCCGGCGTTTCATTTCTTGAAGCTCATCGACGCTGAAGTCCCTCGGGACGTTTAAAAGGATGCAAATGAAGAGGTTTGCCAATTTGGAAAATCCCATTATTGGTTGGAGATTGCGCGCGATCTACACTTTTTCCAATGATACTATTCCGTTTGCAATTGCTTAGCTTGATTTTGTTCCTGACGCCCTTCGTTTGCGAAGCTCAGGAATTCACCGGTCGTCAATACATCATTGACATGATTGATGAGGTTTCATACGAAGTCCCAGGTTTCGGAACCATCAAGTTTGAATACAGTAAAAGATCGGACGATAGCCAAAATTGGCGCGGTGGGTCACAATTCGATGAAGCACAGAAGGTTCCTTTTCATGTACGCGTGAAACGAGAGAACGAAAAGAGGTGGGAGCGTGACGATTATTTCGCGTGGTTTGAAATGCCCTCGTATTTGGAAAGAGAAACAGGAAGAGAAAACTACGAGTCGCCCAACGAGCGATACTGGGCGACGTTTACCATCAGCCGGGATGCCATCTATCAAATCAAGGACTTTCCGAGTATCTATGTGATTTTTGCGGATGGCGATATGTACTACCAAGACTGGAATTGGACGACTTATTCATTTGAGGAGGCCAAGGCTCGCTACCTCAAGATGAAAACCATGGACAAAGATTCCGTGGACATTTCTTACAAAAAGTGCAACCGAATCAACGAATAACTTATTCATCCAGTTGAATCAATCAAAGAGAAGTTTCAGATTCCGTCTGGGCGGCTCGGTTAATTGCTGAAACTGTAGCTGCCCCTCATAGTCCGCGTAGAGAGCACGATTTTGCCATTCCTTCGCGCCACATCGAAAATTACCGGCGTCAAATCGGAGGTGTTGTTGAATTCCCGGGGGCCGGAATAGTAATAAGGGGTGAGCCACACGGAGTCATCCCCGCTTGGTTCCCAACGCACCCCATCGGCGGAGGGATCCTTTAATGCAGAGGGCAGACTGGCGGAGCCACCAACCCGCAGAACGACGGACCCTGCAGATCCTGAATAGTGACCTTGGAGCGCTTTGACATTGCTCTCCCTTGCCTTTCGCTGTTCTTCCATCTGGGCTTGGCGTCGCCTTTCCCTATTTTCCCGTTCCACTGCCAATCTGGCCATCTCCTCACGCTCTCGTTTTGCCCTTTCAACCTCCAAGATATCCTTTGATTTGTTGCATTGTTCTTTCAAACTCTCGATTTGATTGATTATCTCAACTTCATCCCTTGGAACGGTCTGCTCGAATTCGGAAAGGGTTTGCAGGGCAGAAGCATAATCGTCGATGGATGGCCCTACTCCTCTTGCAGGCTCCATAGCGGTTCTCACGGCGGCCCACGTTGGATGATTCGAAAGGGTCACATTCAACCCATCTTGTATCACGTGACCAAACCAATCCCCAGATGGGCCTTTGCCTTGCTTGTAAATCAACGACCCGTTTGAGAAATATTCGGCGCTTTCAATGTCCGAATCGTAATTCGTGAGGCCTTTGAAAATCAGTCGGCAAACTGTTTTACCATCCTTCTTGGCTTCAAATTCTTTCAGTTTGTTGTTGGCATACGAGAACCGCATCCAGTCAGATTCGTCTTGCAACATGACAAAACCTCCATCCTTTTCGAATCCTCTGAATGAGATCATCCGATCTCTCTCTGAAACATTGTCGAAGTAGTCATACACCCATGAAGGGTTGGAAATTATCACATCTCCATTCTTATTGGGCTGCCCGTCAATCAGTGCCATCAGGCACCAATGATCTGCGCTCGGGCACAATTCAGGGAACAGCGAAGCCATTTCAGAGATGGCCGTTTCCCAGCCTCCGGTAACCTGGTTGGCTCGGCCATTCTCAAAGTATTCCGCT
The DNA here is from genome assembly GCA_002292325.1 of Flavobacteriales bacterium UBA979. Lineage (GTDB taxonomy): Bacteria > Bacteroidota > Bacteroidia > Flavobacteriales_D > Sanyastnellaceae > UA16. The sequence continues at coordinate 2,234 of DBBR01000028.1, forward strand.
ATGACTTGCGCAATAATTTCGTCTTTCAATGATTGGGCACTGACTTGAAAATAACCTCCTTCTGAATTGATATTCGTAATGGCAAACTTATAAGTCGATTCGAATTCCGTAATTCGATTGAGCATTTCTCCCTGATTTTCCAGATCGTTACCCAATTCTCTTTTCAATGCATCTCCGTATCGCGCTATGCTCGTGGATATCGCGTTTTCAACCCAATCCCCTTCCATTTCAGTAGAAGACTTTGCAAGGTGCTCCGACATGAATTCCATGACAGCACGCTCGCTTGCTTCCCCTGGCATCACGAGATCGGCAAAAGCTGCCTTTGTCTTTCCTTGGATAGCAACCGATTTCTGAATACTTGCCGGGTACCTCGCAAGAAATTTGGCATAGGACTCAACTGTATTCTCTGATTGAGCAGATTCGAACGCAAGTCGAGCCTCTTCCATTTCATCTTTCGCCCTCTTCGCTTTCTCAAGGATATGCGAGTCCTGGTGGGACGCGATGAATCGATTTAAAGCATCTTCAGTTCCCTCTTTCAGCGCCAGATTGAATTCAACTTCGGCCTTCAACTTTTGTGCTTCCTCATGAAAGGGCGAATCTGGGAAACTGAATATGTAGGTGTCAAAGACACTTGGGTTTTGACTTCCCCACTTCTCATCCAGTTTCCTTCGGTAGAAAGCGTCCGTATAATCCATGTCCAGAGCTACCGATCGTGAATTGGGTCCGAGCTGATAGAAATCCGATTGAAAAGCATCAAACAAAAGAGGAATGCCATAGGTGACCAACGACAAACCAAGACTTTTCTTTAGTGCCTCGCGGCGAACCTTCCTATTCAAATTGATGGTTTCCGTCTCGTAATCGGGAGCAGTCACAATTAGACTAAGGTTTTTCTTCTTCAATGAGGGTAAGGCAAGGTTTCCCGATGTTCCGGTGGTACTTTGAGTTAGGTCCCTATCAATATCCGCTGTTGAACCTTTGATCATCACTTGGGCGTTCGGTGCGTTGGCTCGAAAAGAAACTGTCTGATTGGCCTTGCGTTCCGATGAAGCATACTTGTGGCTTGCACATGAAGCCATACCCATGGACAAAATCATTATCAACACGATTGTGAAATCACTCTTCCCGCATCGATGAGTAATGTTTTTTAGCTTCATTTTCAAGAAAAATAATGAGGTTTGATGAAGATGCAATATAGCTGAAATATGCACCTATTAATCGCACATTAACACTAATCCATCATGAGCCCAACAATGAAATATTGAATTGATTGAGCACTATTGTCAAAGAGGGGGGGCGTTAAAAACTTTCTGCAATTACCGAATTATCTATAACAATAGTGAATAAGGTTTTACAGGCGGATTTGAATGACCTTCAATGAATACCCTACCCCGCAAAACGCAGATCACACAAACAAGCCGTGAAGCTCAGCGTCCACGCCTTCAATGACGATTCCAAGGTCCTCCTTGTTCTCGTGGAAACGGTTGCTGTCCACATCAATGATCAAAAGCTTGCCCGTCGTGTAAGTGCTGATCCATGCCTCATATCGTTCATTCAAGCGATTCAGGTAATCCAATCGAATGGCCTCTTCGTAATCTCGGCCACGCTTCTGGATGTTCTCTACCAATTTAGGAACAGAAGCTCGCAAATAAATCATGAGGTCTGGCGGAGAAATAAACCGCTGCATCAATTCAAAAAGGTCCAGATAATTCTGAAAGTCCCGCGAGCTCATTAGGCCCATGGCATGCAAATTCGGTGCGAAGATGTTTGCATCCTCGTAAATCGTACGATCTTGAATTACGTTCTTCCCACTTTCCTGAAGTTCAGCCAATTGAGCGAACCTCGAACGCAAGAAAAAGACCTGAAGGTTGAAGGACCAGCGTTGCATATCCTTATAAAAGTCGTTCAGGTATGGGTTGTCGTCAACTTGTTCAAAGTGCGGGGTATAGCGGTAATGTTTCGACAATAAAGTTGTCAAGGTTGTCTTTCCAGACCCGATGTTTCCGGCGATGGCAATGTGCATAATCTTGGCTTCGTTCAGTCTGCAAATTAGGCCGAATTAAAACAGCATCGAAACCGTGTTTTCAACAGGTATCCCACATGCATTGAACGAGGAATTGTGGATGAATCAGACTCCGGAATTCACAATGGGGCCTCGGGCACGATTCATTTCTAGCAATTCTTCTACCACCGTCCGGGTGTTTGACAGACGAGGTACTTTATGCTGACCTCCCCATTTCCCCTTGGAGCGAAGCCACTTTTCAAAACTTCCATCCGGAAGTTCATGTCCAAATGGAAACCGCAAAACGAAATTCTCCGTGCGCTTGGCATCGTAGTCTGAATTCCTTCGGCGAAGCGAAGCGTCCAAGCATTCTAAGAAGAAGGACATCCCACCATCGGGAGATTTGACAAATTCAATACACCACTCATGTGCTCCGGTATCATCCAACCTCATGAACACAGGTGCGGCGGTGTAATCACGTACCAAAGCATTGGTCAAGGTGCACGCCTCAGCAATCGCACGGTCAGCTTGTTCCACCATCACCTCCTCTCCAAATGCATTCAAATAGGATGTCGTCCGGCCCACAACTTGCAATCGAAATGGATGAACTTCGGTCATTCGAATTACGTCGCCCAGTGCATAACGCCACAGTCCCGCATTCGAAGAAATGACGAGGGCATAATCCTGTCCCACCTCCAATTCACGAAGCTCCAATGCCACGGGTTGCTCACTGCCCCATTCACTCATGGGTATGAATTCAAAATAGATCCCGTAATCAAGCATCAGCAAGAGATCGTCTTCCTCCAACCGATCTTGGAGAGCAAAAAATCCCTCAGAAGCATTATACGTCTCCAAGAAATCGAAGGGATGATTGGTCGATCCAATGAGCGATTCAAATTCTCTCCGATAAGGTATGAAGCTAACACCTCCGTGCATGAACAATTGCAAATTGGGCCAAACCTCGCCCAATGTCCTCGCGCCTGAAAGTTCCAATACGCGCTTGGCCACCACCAACATCCAGCTTGGCACTCCAGCCAAGATTCGTACATCTTCCTTCATGGTGGAACGCGCCATTGCGTCTACTTTTTCTTTCCAATTTTCCATCAAAGCAATGTCCCGACTGGGCGTTCGCCTTGACTCTACCCAAAAGGGTAGATTGCGCACAATGATCGCGCTTAGATCCCCAGTAAAACCGCCTTTGCCATCGGAATGGAGAGCCGATGAACCTCCGAGAATGAGATGCTTTCCGTCATACAATCGGGCTTCTGGACGTTGATGACAAAAAAGTGCGAGCAGATCTTTACCACCCTTGTAGTGACATGCCTTCAATGCCGATTCCGTCACTGGTAAAAATTTACTTCGGTCAGAACTCGTCCCCGAACTCTTCGCAAACCACCGAGTTTCCCCTGGCCAAAGCACCGCCTCCTCCCCACTCCGGGCTCGATCAATCCACGGTTTGATCTCGTCATAGGTGCGGATGGGCACCTGGCGCCTGAACTCTCTCAAATAACGAACATCCTTCAAACCGTGCTCCTCGCCAAACTGCGTCATTTTCCCGCTGGCCATCAGTCGGGAGAACAGTGCGCGCTGCATCTCAACGGGATTGGTTCGGACCAAATCCAACTGCACCATTCGTTTTCGAATGAACCAATTAAATGCGGAGTTAAGCGCCATGGCAAGTATTTGCCCTCCTAAAGTAAGGCATCGAAATTACTTCACCGGAGCGAAAACGCGCTTAATCGCATCAATCGCATAATCGACCTCTTCTTCCGTATTGTACCGACCAAATGAAAAACGGAGGCTGGCTCGCTTTGGGTCGTGGAATGACAGAGCACGCAGGACATGCGATCCGAGTGTAGCTCCGCTCGAACAGGCACTGCCTCCAGAACAGGCAACTCCTTCCAAATCCAATAAAAAAAGAGCCATCCCCGATTTGGGATGGGGCGGGAACGAAACATTCAATACCGTGTATAGCCGATCCGATTGATCCGAATGACCGTTGAAGCGAACATCAGGGAAATGAGCAATCAATCCATCGACCATGCGTTTTTTGAGCGACCGCACGTGATGAACATGGGCATCCAAGTCGTCATAGGCCAGTTGCATTGCACGCGCAAGGCCCACAATGTTATGGGTGCTCTCGGTTCCTCCTCGGACGGCGCGCTCTTGGCTCCCACCTTCTATTTGGCCTCCCACTTGCAATCCCTTCCGAATGTACAGGAAGCCAACGCCCTTGGGACCATGAAATTTATGGGCTGAGCAAGTAATGAAATCTACAGGCAACTCACTCAAATCGAACGCATAATGGCACATGGTTTGCACCGTATCCGAATGAAACAAAGCTCCTGCCTCGCGGCACATCTTACCCACTCGATTCAAATCTTGCACCACAGCTACTTCATTGTTCGCGTGCATGAGACTCACGATGCTCTTTCCGGGCTTTGCCAGCAATTCTGCTAAATGAGCAACATCAACCTGACCATCGGCGAGGTGTCGCACCAAATCGAGTTGTACGTCATTGCTTCGCTCCAGCGATTGGGCTGTTTTAATGACAGCGCTGTGTTCTGCTTCTGAAGTTATAATCCTTGTGCAACCGAGATCGCGAACCGCAGACCGCAATGCCAAATTATCCGCTTCCGTGCCACCTGACGTGAAGTAGATGGAACTCGGATGACACTGCATATGTGCCGCAATGCTTCGTCGACTCTGCTCAATTATGACCCGGGATTTGCGACCAGTAGCATGGCTAGAGGATGGGTTTCCATACGTCTCCGCTAACACTGGTACCATCGCCTCAATCACTTCTGGAGCAACAGAGGTAGTAGCGGCGTTATCGAGGTAGACGTTCATTGCGTTCATTTCGCTTGAGCAGGAAGACAAAAATGCATCATTTCATTTAATTCCCCAATGCAGCAAGCAATGAGATTAATTCCGTTTTGAAACGGGTTGCCAAATGCCCTGCTGCTTCCGCCGATTCCGCCTCGGAATAGACCCGTATGATGGGCTCTGTATTGGATTTCCTGAGATGCACCCAGCCTTCTTCTAGGTCAAATTTCACACCATCCACAGTGTTCACTTCTGCTTCGGGATGGGAAGCTACGAGCGCCTTCAAAGCAGCGTCGACATCAACGGGTGGCAATTCCAGCTTGTCTTTGGACATAAACCAATTCGGGTAACCTGCGCGCAAGGCGGACACGGGTTCTCCAAACATGGCGAGCTGTGTCAAAAATAACGCCGTACCTACCACGGCATCTCGACCGCAATGCGAAGCGGGATAAATGATGCCGCCGTTTCCTTCTCCTCCGATGATGGCGTTCGTCTCCTTAATGGCTGCGACGACATTGACTTCCCCCACTGCACTCGCCGTGTAGCTGCCGCCGTGGCGCTCCGTTACTTGACGCAATGCACGGGTAGAACTCATATTGCTGACAGTATTCCCTGGGGTATGTGAGAGCACATAATCCGCGACTGCTACGAGCGTATACTCCTCTCCAAACCAACTGCCATCTTCGCAAACGAAAGCCAGCCGATCTACATCGGGATCCACGCTGATTCCCAAGTCACATTGATGTTCCACCACGGCTTCACATAAGTCAGTTAAGTGAGCGGGCAGCGGTTCAGGGTTGTGAGCGAAATGACCTGTCGCGTCGCAATGAACCCGTACCACCTCACATCCCATCGCCTCGAGTAACATCGGGATGATCAAGCCTCCCGTGGAATTCACCGCATCCACGGCCACCTTGAACCGCCGATCTCGCACGCGAGCTGCATCAACCAAGTCCAACTCCATCGCATGCCCAACGTGCTTTTGCATCCAATCAGAGCGCTGTTGCACTGTTCCGATGTACTCCACTTCCGCGAATACAGGCTTGCCATTGGACAATTCCAACACACGTTCGCCGTCCTTTGAAGAAAGAAATTCGCCCGTATGATCAAGCAATTTTAGCGCATTCCATTGTTTGGGGTTATGGCTCGCCGTCAGGATAATACCTCCGTCAGCTTGTTCTGCTGGAACGGCCAATTCGACGGTCGGAGTGGTGCTTAAACCCAGGTCAATGACATGCACCCCCATGGCATTGAGCGTGCCAACCAAACAGTCCCGCACCATCTGTCCACTGAGTCGCGCATCACGCCCAATCACTACGGTAGGCTGATTTTTTCCTGAACGCTCCTGAATCCACTGTGCGTAGCCTGTGCCAAACTTGACAATGTCCAGAGGAGTTAAACCTTCGCCTGCAGGGCCACCGATGGTCCCCCGAATTCCTGATATGGATGTAATGAGCATGGCGCAAAAATACCCTGAGTCGACCTCATTCGTGAAATTTTTGACTTCAGATGTGAAAAAACCTCTGTCCCAAATGACTCACCTCACAGCTAATCGTCTTAGCTTTGGGGCGGATGAACGAAGAAGGACGCGCTTATCGAGATGAACTTACGTTGAAAAGCTTGGTCAGAAAGTTCGAAGATATGGTCGAACAAGGAGATCAAGCATTCTTTGACGTGGACGAATTGGAAGGCTTAATCGAGCATTACCTCGAACACAAAGCCCAACGGAAAGCCCAAGCAGTCCTAAGATATTCGTGCCAATTGTACCCCGGAAATCTGACTCTAAAGTTGCGCCAGGCGCAGGTATGGGTCGCCATAGGACAGCCCGTAAAGGCCGTGCCATTGCTGAAGGAACTCCTGGAAATCGAACCACACAACGAGGAGATTTTGCTGACTTTGGGCACCGTGTACAGCCAAATGTCGGAGCATAAACACGCCATCGATTGTTTCCAGAATGCCTTGGTATTCGCTGATCCGGAAACCCGTCGTGAAATTCGGATTGATCTCGCTTTGGAGTTTGAGAATATGGGGGCTTGGAAAGAAGCCATTCGAAACCTTCATGATGCGCTGCGAGAAGACCCTTCGAACGAAACTGCCGTTTACGAATTGGCATTTTGCTTTGAGCGCACAGGACAATTCAAACGAGCGGCCGAATTTTACGAGCAATTCTTGGAAGATCAACCGTATTCCTTTGCTGCATGGTATAGCCTCGGCAATGCCCTTCAACAATGCGGTCGTTATCCCAAAGCCATTGAAGCTTATGACTTCGCCATTGCCATTGAGGGTGCGTTTGGTCCGGCTTACCATCAGAAGGCTGAAGCCCTCGTATCGATGGAGCGATATCAAGATGCATTGCACACATATGAAGAGACCTTAGCTTTTGAAGATGCTTCACCGGGTACGCGCTGCTACATGGGAGAATGTTTGGAACGCATCGGTGATTTAGCTCGTGCTGAAACGTATTATCGGGAAAGCCTCAAACTCGACCCTCAATTCGCCGATGCATTTGTAGGCCTGGGCGTTCTGGCTGATATGCGCGACCAATCACGTGAAGCATGCTCGTATTTTGAACAAGCATTGGAAATCGAGCCTCATCAGGCAGACTACCATTTACTTCTTGCCAATACCTTGAAAAAACTCAAGGAATTTGACCGGGCCGAGGAACTCTTCACCAAAGGCTTAATTCTCGACATCAAAAACGAGGATTTATGGATCGAACGCATGGACAATCTCCAAATCGCCGATCGACATGAAGATGCGTTGATGATTGCGGAGGATGCGCAAACGGCTCTTGGACAACACCCCGCCATGGGTTACCGTAAATTCATTAGCCTTTACGCTACTGGATTGCATAAAGAAGCCTTTGATCTTCTTGAACATTTACTGACTCATTATTTTGATCAGTCTGAAATTCTGATCAAATTTTTACCAGCGCTTGCCAATGATGCGCGCTTCAACGAACGCATAGAGCGTTTTAAACCCTGAACCATGTTCGAAATTTCGCATCTTCCGGAACGCACTGAACGCCCGCGTTCCAATGGCCTCACCATGGTCATGGATAAAGGGCTGAGCCTCAGAGGCGCAGAAGACCTGATAGAAACAGGATCTGAATTAGTTGACCTGCTCAAACTTGGTTTTGGCACGTCCATTTTAACTCCTGGCGTTGAAAACAAAGTCCGGCTTTACCGAGATGCCGGATTCGATGTTTACTGCGGCGGCACGCTGTTTGAGGCATTCTTCATCCGGAATGAATTGGATAATTATCTCCGTTTCATAGACAAACTTGGAATTGAGTGCCTCGAGGTGAGCGACGGTTCCATGGTGATTCCCCACGATGAAAAATGTGAGGTCATCCACAAACTCAGCAAGAATTACAAAGTCTTGTCAGAAGTGGGCTCCAAAGAAGAAGGCATTCTCATCAGTCCATCAAAATGGATCCGAATGATGAGCAATGAATTACAGGCTGGAAGCGTGAAAGTGATTGCCGAAGCGAGAGAGAGTGGAAATGTCGGGATTTACAGGCCCAATGGCAGCGCCCACGTGCAATTGATTCGTAGAATCCTCGCCAATGTTGCACTCGAAGACATCCTTTGGGAGGCGCCTAAGAAACCCCAGCAAGTCTGGTTCATCAAGCAATTTGGAGCAAATGTCAACTTGGGGAACATCGGCCCAAATGATTTAATTCCATTGGAGTGCCTTCGCATGGGTCTTCGGGGAGACACCTTTTTCGAAAGCCTTCCAGATTCACTTGCGGAAGGAAGACGTTTGGTGAATGACACGGTAGAAGAAGACTGATTTCGAAACATGCTGGGCAATGTCTCCTTCGTCACCGTTCAGGAAGTTCATCAATGGAAGTTGGAGGGTAAGAATTTCACCTTCTTGGACATCCGTGAAATCCATGAAGTGACCGTGAGTCGTTTGACGGACGCCCATATTCCCATGGCTTTCTGTTTGAGCCGCCATTCTGAAATTCCAAGAGACCATTCCGTCGTGATGTACTGCCGTTCTGGAAGCCGTTCTGCAGCAACGGTGAGCGCACTCATGACCAAATACGGCTTTACCAATCTCCACAGCCTCATTGGAGGAATTACTGAATGGATGGCGTTATATGAGCCAGACACAGAAGTCGGATGAAGCAGCACCTGAGCATCTTCATTCGAGGAATGGCCATGGGCGCAGCAGATTTGGTCCCAGGTGTTTCGGGAGGAACCATCGCACTGATCACCGGAATTTATGACACCCTGTTGAAGGCTATTTCATCCTTTGACCTTTCACTCATCCGGGTGCTCAAATCCGGTGGCATCAGAGGAGCATGGCGGCATGTGAATGGACCGTTTCTCGCCGCACTTGCCATGGGAATTGGAACCAGTATCATTGGCTTATCCGGCATACTGCACCACCTGCTTGAACATGAACGAACCCTGCTCTATGCCTTCTTCTTTGGTTTGGTTGCCTCTTCTATCCCGCTCATAGCGAAAGAAGTAGACAAGTGGAATGTCCCAGCTCTCATTGCATTTTTATTGGGGGCAGCTTTGACGTTTGCGGTGGGATCCCTTCCCCCCCTGTCCATCGACCCGGGTTATTTGTACTTGTTTGCATGTGGAGCTGTGGCTGCCTGTGCCATGATCTTACCCGGGATTTCCGGTAGCTTTATTCTCCTCTTATTGGGGGTTTACAGTCCGGTCATAGCCGCGATCAAATCCTTTGATGTGCCCACAGTGTCCGTCGTAGCCTTCGGAGCGATCACCGGATTGTTGGGTTTTAGCCGATTGCTCAAACGATGGCTTGAAACATCACGCAACGGAATGATGGCGCTGCTTTCTGGATTTTTACTGGGCTCTCTGCAAGCACTGTGGCCTTGGAAAGAAAACGCCTTGCTCCTATACACCCATAGCGATGGCCGGGAGACTTGGTTGCAAACCAACGCTTGGCCACAAAGCGAAGCGCTTCTGGGGTGCCTGGTTTGGACGTTCATTGGGAGCCTACTCGTCTTGGGCATCCATCGGTTTGCACAAAGCCGCTCGTGATGGGCAGACGCCTTCGATATGGTGTGCTCGGTCATCCTTTGGCTCACTCCCAATCACCTGCACTTTTTGCCGAACGATTCCAAAAACAAAACCTATTGAGCTGCACCTATGAGCGATTCGAACGGCCTTCTTTGGAAGGGATCGCAGATTGGTTAAAAATGGAGGGGGCGCACGCGACAGCCCCTTTGTGCGGCTTGAATATCACCATTCCTTTTAAGCAAAGCATCATTCCGTACTTGGCAGAGTTGACACCAGAGGCTCTATCAGTGGGAGCGGTGAACGCCATTAAACCTGCTGCGTCCGGATGGCATGGACACAATACCGATGTTGAAGGATTTTTAAAGTCCTTGCGACCCTTTCTTCGCTCTGAGCACGAAAGAGCACTGATCTTAGGCAGCGGTGGAGCTGCGGCGGCCGTGCGTTTTGGGCTTCAATCTCTGGGAGTTGAAGTGATTCACATCACCCGATCCCCCATCGATTGGCGTGCCTTCCGCTATGAAGATTTGAATGCCGAGGCAGTCAAGCATTTTAAATTGATTGTGAATTGCACACCCGTAGGCACGTATCCTGAAATTAATGCCTGTCTCCCGTTTCCATGGGAAGGTGTCGGACCGGGACATTTGGTTGTGGACCTCGTATACAATCCACCGCGAACACGCTTTCTAGAACAAGCTCAATCGGCTGGAGCAGAAACCCTGAACGGCAAGGATATGCTCATCGCCCAGGCAGACTCAGCGTGGAATTGGTGGAATTCGCAGGATTAATTTGTGATGGGCAGTACTTTTGACGTGTGAACGACTTCAATGGCCAACACCTCCCTCCGACCGAACAAGAGGGACCAATGAACAACCTGGAGCAGCAGTCCATTGCTGACTTAGTCCGTTCGATGCATGCTCATTCTGCTGCAGCTCACGGTGCTGTTTCCAAATCTCTCCCTCAAATTGAGGCCTTCTTGAAGGCTCTCGTTTTGCGCATGCAACGCGGTGGCCGGTTGTTTTACATCGGTGCAGGTACCAGCGGACGGCTTGGTGTGGTGGACGCCAGTGAATGCCCTCCGACTTTCGGAGTTGATCGGGAAGCCGTTCAGGGGTGGATCGCCGGAGGAGATGGAGCGCTTCGGGTCGCCGTTGAAGGGGCCGAAGATGATTTCCATGGAGCCTGGAATGACTTGAAGTCAGCACGACCCACCGAAAGAGACACCTTGGTAGGCATCGCCGCATCAGGACGCACTCCCTATGTCATCGGCGGTCTCCAGGCAGCCAATGAAGCTGGAATGCTGACTGGATGCATCACCTGCAATCCTGGTACTCAGGTTGAGCAGGAAGCGCAATTTCCCATGGTAGCGGTCACAGGGCCGGAATTCGTGACGGGCAGTACCCGACTCAACGCCGGAACTGCTACGAAACTGATCTTGAACTTGATCACCACTACCGCGATGGTGCAATTGGGGCGGGTCCGCGGGTCCAAGATGATTGATATGCAACTCTCCAACACAAAATTGATCGAACGTGGGGT
>DBBR01000028.1:13646-45966 GCA_002292325.1 Flavobacteriales bacterium UBA979
AGAAGTCCATTTTTTGAAAGGACGTACAGCGAGTTCGAATATTCGACTAAAGTGTACAATTACTTCATCCACCCGCAGTGGGATTCAATCCAATCCTCTACCCTATTCTGCAAATTATTGTTTGTGGACTATGACGAGCGGTTTGCGATCATCGAATTCATTGGAGAGTGGAACGATTGCCTCTACAATGACATCATGCAATTCAAACGAGAAGTGGTCGATGTTCTGATGGGAGAGGGTATTTCCCGCTTCATTCTCATCGGAGAGAATGTATTGAATTTTCATTTTAGCGACGACTGCTACTACGAGGAATGGTTCGATGAAGTCACCGAGGAAGACGGCTGGATCGCTCTGCTGAATTTTCGAGAGCACGTGATTGACGACATGAAATCCATCGATCTGGATAGCTACTTTGTCTTAGGTGGCGAACTCAACGAATTGGGCTGGCGTACTTTTTCACCTGCCCATTTGTATGAGCGCATTGACGATTGCGTCAACCAGCGCTTCGGAATCATTGGCTAAAAGTCTGGGTTCTGGTCTGTATCAAAACCCTTCAATCGCTCCCAATCCAAATAAAGCAAAATCCAACCGGACCGGGTCAGCAGAATCAATTTGCCGCAGGCTTTCCATCAACTCTTCCACAGCCTTCCAGTCACTCGCTTTGCGATCGAGTAAACCCAATTTGCGACCTACGTTTCCGGTATGTACATCCAACGGAATCATCAACTGGGCCGGTGAAATGGCCTTCCATATTCCAAAATCCACCCCTCGAGCATTGGATCGGACCATCCAACGAAGAAACATATTCAATCGTTTGGTCGCCGATCCTCGTCTTGGGGAAGCAACGTGTTTTTGCGTTCGTCCGGGTTCAAAGCCGCGGTGTGCAGCTGCTTCAAAAAATCGATCATGAAAGGCACACAGGTGGTCTTCTGCGGTTGGTGCGCTCGATGCCGAATGGACCAAAAACGCCTCTTCGAGGGTGCCGTGTTGCTTCATCAATCCCTGCAAGGCGTGCAAAAACACCTCTGCATCCCGCGGCTGAAATGTGCGATGGACGAAATCAGCAGAAGCACGCTTGAGTTCAGCGGGGGTTGCCTGTCCAATGAACTCCGACGGAGCATTATCCATTCGCTCGATGAACTTCGAAGCGCTTTTCAGGATGGTTTTACGCTGGCCCCAAGCGAGAGAAGCAGCAATAAAGCCCGCTAACTCAACATCCCTGGGATTTGAAAACCGATGAGGAACCGAAATTGGATCATCCTCAATGAACCCTGCTCTCTCATAGAACTCGGCCTTTTCCAGCAGAAAAGCACGCATCTCAGAGTCGACCTTCCTTTCTTGAGCGTTGGACAATGTTCTTTTTTCATCCTTCTTCGTTTGCTTCGCCATCACCTGCAAAATTGGACTTAAATTTGTACCGAATGGAATTTGTGCATCCAGAAATACTTTGGGGTCTTGGTGCACTGGCTATTCCGATAGTCATTCACCTGCTTCATTTCAGACGTTTTAAACGGGTTCAATTCTCCCAAGTCTCCTTTCTAAAGGACGTTCAGCGTGAAACGAAAGCCACCCAGCAAATCAAACATTGGTGGATTCTTCTCCTGCGTCTGCTGGCATTCGCGGCCATCATTCTTGCCTTTGCGCAACCCAAATTGGTCTCTATGGAAGGGAACGGAATCTCTGGAACAGGAGGCCACGCTGTATCTCTTTTTGTCGATAATAGCCTGTCCATGGAAGGCATGGGAGAAGAAGGACAACTCTTGCAATCGGCCAAGAACAAAGCATCTTTGGTGGTCAATCAGTACAAACCAACGGATCAATTTCAAGTACTCACCAACGCATTTTCAGGCCGAGATCAGACATTTCTAACCAAGGATCAGGCATTGGAGCGAATTGAATCGATTCGAATTGACCCAAACACTCAGCCTCTGCCAGCTGTTTTGCAGCGGGTTTCCAACCAACTCATTAAAGCCGATGACAGACAACAAACGGCTTACCTCTTCACAGACTTGCAAAAGTCGACGCATCAATTAACCGATGATATCGCGGTTCCAGACAGCGCAATTCAATGGCTTTTTGTGCCTGAAATTGCAGGCAATACTCCCAATATCTGGGTCGACTCCGTATGGTTCACCGAGCCTATGCGGATCAGCGAACGTCCAGCCGCGTTGCAAGTGCGCTTGCGCCATAATTCCAAAACATCCGTTGATGCTGTTCCACTAACATTGAATGTCAATGGCGATCGGGTCGCTATGGGCACCTTCAACATCGTACCCGGAATCCCAACAGATACGGTTCTTCGGTTTACCCTTGGAGCTAAAGGTATTCAGCAAGCCACCGTGCACATAGAGGATGCTCCTATTCGCTTCGATGACGACTGGTATTTCGGATATGACGTTGTGGATCAAATCCAAATTACGCTGCTCACTGGCAAACCCAGTGGTTCAGTAAGCAGCTCCATCCAACGCTTGTTTTCAACCGCACAAGACTTGTACAACATGAACGTCCAAACCCAATGGACGCCGGGAATGTTGACCGACCGTCATTGCATCATTTTGAGCGATTGGCCGGTTCAAGGCTCGGGTTTTGCCAATGCCATGGAAGCGTTTTGTAGGGAGGGAGGTACGTTGGTGATCTTACCTCAGTATAAAGCTACAGATCCCGCCTTGCTCACGGCGTTGGGAACGTCCAATCAAAACAAGTGGATCGAACAGTCCGATCGCGTGCAGAGATTGGTATCGGAGCACCCATTCTTTCAACATATGTTCGATCGGATCCCTGAGCGCATGGATTTACCGGTTACCGAAGCCATGTGGAATCGCACTTTAGCGCCACAAGAAGAAGCGTTGGCTTGGACCGAACGGGGTCTACCCTTCCTCACGCGCCTTCCGGTCGGTCAAGGACAAGCGTTTTTGTTTTCCACGAGCGGCGACGAGGATCAGACGAATCTTACACGTCACGCACTGTGGGTTCCCATTCTCTTGAGAATGGCAGAACAGTCCGCTGCAGGCAAAATCCACCAAGGAGAGATTGGTGAGCTCGGCACATGGGCCTTGGACATCGACAATGAAAACTCCCAAGACCTCGCCTTGGAAGGAGAACAAACTTGGCTTCCTGAAGTGCGACAAACGGGAACAGAATTGCGCATCAGCCTCACGGGCATTCCATTGAATGCTGGTCATTACGATTTGACGAGTGCCGGCCGTCCATTGGCTGCCATTGGTCTCAATCAGAACAGAAAAGAATCGGATCATGCGGCCTTCGATGTCCTTGGCTTCGAATCCCAATGGTCCGACCTTGGGTGGCCGCCCATGAAGGTCATTGCATCAACCAGTTCCACTCTTCCCCAAGTCATTAAACGCATCGAGCAAGGCACACCCCTCTGGAAGGCCTGTATTTTGCTTGCGCTCATCGCTCTCTTTCTTGAGACTATACTCCTACGTGCATGGAAACAATCATCAAAGGCGTAATCATCACCGACCCCGGCAGCTCCCACCATGGGAAGCAGCGCGATGTGCTCATCCAAAAGGGCATCATCACACACATTGAAGAGCACATCGACACGTCCAAGGGCGTGGATGTTTGGGATGAACCCGGCTCGCGGCTTTCGACGGGATGGGTCGATTTACAAGCAGATTTTGCCGATCCGGGAAACGAGCAAAAGGAAGGACTTGAAAACGGCTGCTTGGCGGCAAAAGCTGGTGGATTTACCCACGTGACGCTGAATGTGGGGCAACACCCTGTTCCCGACAACAAAGGGGCAATCGCTTACCTCCAATCGCGCTCTTCAGAATTCGCATCGCACATTTGGCCGATGGCGAGTCTTTCTCAGGAGCAAAAAGGCGAACAACTTTCAGAAATGCATGACCTGGCCGGAGCAGGAGCTGTGGCATTTTCAGATGACGGACCCATCAACCAAACCGAATTGCTGCGTCGTGCCCTCGAGTACACAGCGGGTATGACCACCCCCGTGATCACCTGTCCGTTGGATTTGGGTCTGAATTCAAATCCCTTGATGCACGAAGGCCCTCAAAGCACGGCCATGGGAATCGTGGGCAACCCCTCGATTTCAGAAACCATGCGCATCAAGCGGGACTTGGAAATCGTTCGGTACACGGAAGGGAGGCTTCACTTCTCCTGCATCAGCACCGCTGAATCCGTTGACCTCATCCGCTTGGCCAAAGAGGAAGGACTGCACGTCACATGCGGGACGTCTGCGCACCACTTGTTTTTCGTAGATAGAGACTTGGCAAACTTCGATAGCACCTTGAAGGTGTTGCCGCCTTTTCGGTCTGAAGACGACCGAAAGGCACTCTGCGCTGGGGTTTTAGATGGAACCATTGATGCCATTATTTCGGATCATCGTCCACAAGATCTAGAACACCACGATGTCGAATTCACATTGGCTCCATTTGGACTCGCGAGCATTGAATCCGTCTATCCCGTCGCACAATCTGCACTTGGGACCTCTCAAGAAGCACAATCTGCTTTGATCAGATCACTTACGACAGGCCCGAGATCTGTGCTTGGCATGACCATTCCCACGATTGAAATCAATCAACCTGCCGACCTAACATGGTACCACCCCAACAAAGCCTGGAAATCAGGGCATGTCTCAAATGGGGTCAATCGAGCGTCTTACTCGGACCGATATCAACCATTTAGCGGGACGGGCATGCCCCTCGGCACCGTACGTTGATGGAGGTCAAGCCTCTCCCTGAGGACCACTGAACGATAGCGGCATCGCCGGATCCTGATTTCCTTTGGGAGCTTGAATAGGTCCTTGCTGCTTCTCAAAGCGTTGAACATTTTCATTCAAAGCGTGAAGCAAACGCTTCGCGTGATGCGGAGCCAAGATGATGCGACTACGCACCTGAGCTTGTCCCATACCAGGCATAACCTGAGCAAAATCAACCACAAATTCTACGGGACTATGGGTGATGACCGCAAGGTTTGAGTATATACCTGAAGCCAAATCTTCCGGAAGATCGATGTTCAGTTTCTTGTTTTTTGGGTTTTCGTCTTGTGCCATGCGTACTCTATTTATTTTCGTTTTTTACTTTTCTTTCTTGCCCAGATCGAGGTCTTGTTTCTCGTCTTCCTTGATCACGGTCCGTCTCATCGGCTCAAATCCAAATCAAGCAATTCCTTCAAGCCCCTGACCCGTCGCCAAATTTCGGGCTCCGTGGGTGCATCCGTTGCGTCGTAATGGACCTGTCTCCATCCAGCTAAACGTGCGCCATGCACGTCACATTCCAGATCATCTCCAATCATGATGGCCTGAGTCGCCTCAGAATTCGCCAATTCCAAGCTTCTTTCAAACGCCTCCTTCCGGGGTTTTTTATATCCCAAAGCATCACTTGTGAATACCGCTTCAAAAAATGGAGAAAGTCCTGAATTCGCCATTTTGATGTGTTGCACCTCCTCAAATCCATTGGTCAGAATGAACATCCGGTGCCCCCGAGATTTTAACGTATCGCATACGTCCACGGCACCTTCAATGAGGGCAGTGCGATAAGGTGCCCGCTGCACATAGGCTTCACCCATGGCTTCTGCGACGGAATCCATTCCTTCAAATTGAGCCAAACCCAGCTCTTCGATGGCTCGCCGAAATCGCAAGGGGCGCAAATCCTTTTGGGTCAACCTCCCTTCCCTGTATTCCTTCCAGCACTTTTCGTTCTCCACCTCATATACCGAAATGAACGCACCGACATCGCGGTGCTCAGGCAGTCTGGGCTGCGCCAACTCGACAAATATTTCATGCAAAGCTTCCCTTGAATTGCGGTCAAAATCCCACAGCGTGCGATCCAAATCAAAGAATAAATCCGCTCTCACCATGGTCTAAAGGTACACCAGACTATGCAATGGGAACAGCCCAATAGGACAGCGTGGTAAGCACGAATGCCCAAATAATGAAGGCCAAAATCAAGACCCAAGGCATTCGCTCATCCTTTTGGTAATATTTCGCGGCCAGCACAGCTGCAATGGGAACGGAAATTATTCCCGAAACGCCCAACAAACCCCACATCCCAAACCTGCTTCGAAATCGAATCAGCCGTCGCCGTTTTGGAGTAAAAAAAGGCCGTTTCGCTTCCTTCTCGCCCCGGAATTCGGACCATTTTTTCAGCATCCACTTTCCAAAATAATAAAACATCAGCACGCCCACGGTCGCACCTGCAGAACTCACCAATACGGTTGGCAAAAATCCCCAACCGCGCGCCACCATCAGTGAAGGCGTCACCAAGAATTTAACGATTGCTGCGAGAGCCCAAAAAATCAATTCCATCGGTGACATCCTCTATTCACGCTTTTGATCCAAATGCCAGATCTCCTGCATCTCCCAGACCGGGAATGATATAGCCAAGACTGGAGAGTTCAGGGTCTACATCTCCGATCCAAAGGTGGGCATGATCGGGCAAGGCTTCTTGCACAACTGCTGCTCCCTCGGCGCTCGCTATTGCTGCGACCACATGAATGCTGCGTGGCATACCGTGCGATTCGATAAGCGCCTCCAAAACACGCACCAACGACGCACCGGTCGCCAGCATAGGGTCGGCTAAAATCAGGGTGCGGTTGTCCAATCGCGGTGAGCTGACGGCGTCGATTCCAATGTAAAAAGATTCATGATCCCCTTCCCTGTATTTCCGGCAGGCCGAAATGAAAGCTTGATCAGCCCGATCAAACACCGACGCCAATCCGTGATGCAAAGGGAGACCTGCTCGCAGAATGGTCGCCAACACCGGCTGGTTTGTCAAGCGCTGCATGCGCGCTACGCCCAGCGGGGTTTGAATGGATTCATCGGAGAACTCCAATTCTTTCGACAACATCAACCCCATGGCCATTCCAATCCGCTCTAAATTCCTTCGAAATCTGGCTCGGTCCTGCTGCACATCTGCATCCCGCAATTCCGCGATGTATTCGTTCACAACACTGGGCTCCTTGGATATTACATGTAGCATCTTCTCAAACTTAACAAATACGGCTGAAAGCTCCTTCATAAACTGCGCGCCACCCTTCCCATCCCCACCGGTCACTGACGGTCTCATTATGCCATAATAACATCATCGAACCTTGCACCGCTTTTACTTCCGTGGCTAACCTTTCCAATTGCCCCAATGCTTCGTCGGGTGAGCATCGCATGTAACGTTGGAGGGTAGCATCCATTGCCGCAACGGGATGCAACATCAATGACATCATCTCATCTTTGACCAAATCATAGGACCGAAAAGGACGCGACATACCTGCTCTGAAACCCACTTCATCTGCAAATCCCAACGTGTAATCATGCTGAATTCCCGCAGCTTCCAGTCGCTGCCAAGATGAACCACACCGTTGCAATAAATAATGCTGACGGGCGTGCAAAACCTCCTCTCCCGACAAGGATTTTAAACGGGCAATCTCCACTTCTAATTGGTGGGTATGAGCTGATTCGTGGCTGGCATAGCCCGGATGAATGCCCAGGTCTGCCGTCTTCTGAATCTGACCAATCAGGGCCTTCATTCCTCCGGATTTCCAACTCACTCCTCGATCGTACTCCGAACGGTCTGCCAGCAAGAAAAAATACCTCGCCCTCAATCCATATCGCTGGTGAACTCCTTCCAACCAATCATAGGTGTCAAAAGGATCTGCACCTAAACCGCGGAGGACTTTTATTCTTTCTTGAATCCGCAACCAATCGCCGCGAAATGCATCTCGAATTGTTGCACCTGCGGCCCGATAAAACGAACGGTTCTTGTAAGCGAACGCGCTGTCGACGTCAATGGTTGGAATCACTTCAAACTCCCGATCGGCAGGCTCTTTGCCCACGGAACGGGCCCACGCATAAACACGCGACTCCACTTCTGGCCGATTCAGCCATCCTTCTTGGTGAACCAGTGATGCCGATGCTTTAAATCGACCGAAGGCATCCATTGAATCAGGAGCTGGGTTTAACTCCTCCATGCGGGTAACCATCCAAAACACCCAACTCCACCAATCCGCATCGATTCTGTCCACTGAAGCTCGAGCAACTCCAAAAGGCAATCGTCCTTCCCCGGGTATTCCCGGCCCAGCAGAATCGGACCATATCCAATCCCCTTCCTTTCCTGACAACAATCCCGCGGCAGGGACCCAGGCGAACTGGAAAGATGTCTTCGGGCATTCACCACCATATTGAATGCAAAACCTTGACGCTTTCCATTCGGTCTTATTGGGCGGCCATATGACTTCCCATCCAAGAACCACTTCAAAAATGAGGTGAACGACATAACGGTGCCTGTTGAGCACCTTGCCATCCGTTTCTTCAATCCAAATGGCTACTGATTCAGCCATTCTTGAAGGGTCTTTGCGATCGCTTCGGCTGCTTTTCCATTTCCGTAAAGATTCTTATTCCAATCAATGGGAGGACTGGTTTCGAAAGAATCAACGCATCCACCCAACTCCTCTGGTTGAGGACACAAACGAGCAAATTTTAGGTCAATCAACTCAACCCACTCCGTCGTATCCCGGAGGACGACCGCAGGACGGTGCATGAAAAAAGCTTCTTTTTGCAATCCGCCCGAATCCGTCCAAACTTGACGCACGTCACCCAACCAATTCAAAACATCCGAATAACCCGCTGGCTCATGCAATTCGAATGCACCAAATGCATCCTCTTTTTTCCAGTTTGGACCGTATGCCAAGGCCAAATTTTTCGCCGTCCTCGGGTGGACCGGGAAAATAACCCGCCAGCCGCGCTTGGCCGCTTGAAGCCCAATGGCTTCAATCCAGTTTCGGAGTCGATCAGGATGGTCGACATTGGATGGACGGTGCATGGTCAAGAGCACTGAGTCAGCATCTGCAGAACTGGGTAGAGGAAGGCCTCCATGATGGCGGGCTGTATCCAACATCAGGTCTCCAGACACTTCCACACGCAAGTCGGGACGCTGTCCCGTCGCAATGCCCTCTCGTTTGAGTTGGTCAACAGCAGCCTCGGAAGGGCAAAAAAGCAAACTGCTCAACTCATCTGTCAGAATGCGGTTAATCTCTTCCGGCATGCCGCGATCAAACGACCGAAGCCCTGCTTCAACGTGCACAACAGGGACACCGCGTCGAGCTGCCGCCCATGCGCCGGCCAAGGTGGAATCCGTATCGCCATACAAAATCACGGCATCCGGCTGGTCTTGATCAATCGCTTTTATGATTCCCCCCATCATTTGTCCCATGCGCTCCGCTGGATCCTGTGAAACGTTGAGAACGTGATCCGCTTTGGGTAAATTCAATTCAGACAAAAACCTGCCTGCCATATTGTGCGAATAATGCTGCCCCGTATGCAGGACGCGCTCCGTGATTCCCCATTGAGTAGACTTCAGCACCCGACTCAACGCCGATGCTTTCATCCACTGAGGCCTTGCACCAATTATGGTCAATATGGTTTTCATTTCGTTGTTCATGGCAAAGATTATTCGACGGGATTCTGACCTCAGAGTTCTCCCTCATCGGCAAAGCTAAAGTAGGCGTTACGTGATACAATGAGGTGATCTAAAAGCGGACAATCGAGCATTTTGCCTGCCCACTGAAGATTTTTTGTGAGTTCACGGTCCGCACGACTCGGCCGAGTGTTTCCCGAGGGATGGTTGTGAACAGCGATGATCCCAGCAGCGCGCAGCGCCAATGCCTTTGAGAAAATAATCTTAGGATCGGCTACAGTGCCGGTTAGACCACCCTTGCTAACCATGACTTCCGCTAAAATCTCGTTGGATCTACGAAGCAATACTACCCAAAACTCTTCGTGTCCCAAATCAGCAAGCCGAATGGAAAATCGATGGTAGACATCCGCTGAGGAACGGACAATGCAAGGAACGGGAAGAATCGCATTTGACTCCTGTCTCCTCCTCCCCAACTCAAGTGCAGCAGTAATCTGCAGCGCCTTTGCCATGCCAACTCCCGGAATTTCAGTCATTCCTTCTGGTGGAAATGAAGAAAGTCGAATCAGATCATCCTCTGCCATTCGAAGCAGTGCACGGGCCGCAGACCGAACAGGATTGCCCCGATTTCCTGTTCCTATAATGACCATAACCAATTCCACTGCCGTGAGAGCTTGAGGCCCTTCCAACAACATTTTCTCCCTCGGCATCCCTGACTCTCCCATTCGTTTATTGTGAATCGTTCAGAAGAGGCAAAAAAAAAGCCTCCATTCCTGGAGGCTAATTAAATTCGATATCAACGTCTATCACAGCTTCGCTACGTGAACGGCTAGGCTGGATTTGAGGTTGGATGCTTTGTTCTTGTGGATCACGTTGTTCTTCGCCAACTTGTCCAACATGGAGGATACCACTGGCAACATCTTCGCTGCCTCTTTGGCGTCGGTTGTTGCTCGCAACGCTCTTACAGCATTTCGAGTGGTTTTGTGTTGGTAACGGTTTCGCGCAGCTTTCTTACGATCAGAACGTATGCGCTTCAGTGATGATTTGTGATGAGCCATTTGCTTTCGACTGTAATTTTCCTCTAAAGGGGTGCAAATATACGTGATTTTCGAACGCAACCAAGCATTCACATCATGAGGAATAGAAAGGGCGCACCCCTGCGCCCTTTCACCCTAACAATCTACTTGCATTTCGTAAGCGATGCCTGCAAACTTCGCCCGAAAACACGGCGCTATAATACGAATTAATTTATATGAAAGTGTATTTTTAATCTTCTAAATCTAATATTCTTCCAACGTGGAATTCTCAGGAATCACCTTCCACTCCTTAATCAGTGCCTTCTGAGCACGTCAGTCTATTCGCTCACGGTGTAACTTTGTGACCACATGCTCATGTCCAGCGATTTGATTCAAGCCCACCAAACACTGCTCAGAAGCATCGCTTTCGCGGTGGTAATTGTGTGCGTGACAGGTCCAATTCAAGCGCAAACACTCTTCTCTAATGTCTCTGAATCGGCAGGGGTAAATGCAGCGGGACTTCACCATTCTGTCGCTATTGGCGATTTTGACCAAGATGGACGAGAAGACATCTACGTGGGAACCAAATTCGCACCCAACAAGCTATTCCGGAATAAGGGAGGCATGGAGTTTGAAGAGGTTAGCATCCCCGCCGGTGTGGATGATGAAGGAACCACGAATGCAACGCTTTGGGGTGATTTCAATAACGACGGATGGCTCGACTTGGTCACAGGAAATTACCTTCAAGCCAATCGGCTGTATTTGAATCAGGGCGACGGAACTTTCGAAGATGTAACGGACGAATGGAATGTAGGGAATGCAGGGCCATGCCGCAGTTTACACGCGGCGGATTTTGACCAAGACGGCTGGCTGGACCTTTATGTGGTCAACATCAACAGCCACAATGCCATGCTCAGGAACACAGGAGGCGATGGTTTTTTGAACCTGACCTTCCCCACCGGGACAATCGATACTGGAATTGGCATGGGGGCTTTGTTTTATGATTCGGACAACGATGGCGATGTAGACTTATACCTGACCCACGACGGAAACCAGGTGAATAAATTCTTCCGAAACGATGGGAACGCCCAATTCACGGAGATTGCAACAGAAATTGGGTTGGACTATCAAGGCAACTGCATGGGGGTCGACGCCGCCGACATCAACCACGACGGCTGGATGGATTTGTACATTTCAGACCTCTACCCCAGCGAATTGTTCCTCAACAATGGAGACGGAACATACACCTCTGCAGGTGCGGAAGCTGGCGTCGATGATTCAGGAATGACTTGGGGATGCCTGTTCTTTGACTACGACCAAGACGCCGAAGCCGATCTGTACATCGCAAATGATTACGCATTTGCCCCACTACCCAACAGACTATACCGAGGGTTGGGAGACGGCACGTTTGAATGGATCAATCCAGCCGACACCATTCTACAACACAACCACTCTGATTATGGCATGGCCTCTGGAGACCTGGATGGGGACGGAGATTTGGATTTGGCCATTGCTACCACCGGCTCAGCGCTCCAACCGGGATTTCAAATTCTGGAAAACCTCAATCAAAACGGCCATTTCTTGGGCCTTCAACTCGAAGGAACAAGCTCCAATCGATCCGCTATAGGCGCCAGAATCGAGGTGCATTTTGGCGGACAAGTGCGGTACGATGAAGTGCATTGCGGCCAAGGTTACAGCGGCGCAAGTTCACTGAGAGTCCATATGGGGCTGGGCGAGACGACTGAAGTAGATTCCCTGTTCATCCGGTGGCCCAATGGCAACCATTCCAGCCACGGCTCTTTCGCAGCGGATAGCGTCTACCACATTATTGAACCGGGCACTGCGCCATGGTTTTCGATTGGATGTACCGATTCAGATGCGTGCAATTACAACATCGCGGCTACTGAAGCCGATGGCAGTTGTATTTACCCTCTGGCCGGAACAGACTGTTCAGGTCAGCCTTTGGAAGGCTTCCCGACGTTGGAAACGCACAGCGTGGCTCGTGTCTGGAATGAAGCCTTGCTCCTGAGTATTCGGCACGACTGGGCTCGGCCCACCGTCCATGCGCGAAACCTGTGGCATGCATCCGCTTTGATGTACGATGCCTGGGCCGCGTGGGCAGCTCCTGCACCGGTCGGTCCGAAGCCGTGGTTGCTTGGAGACACGGTTCATGGCTATTCATGCGACTTCGAAGGGCTCGCATTGAACCTCGACACAATCGATGTAGACGAGGCACGCCAGCGCAGCATAAGTTTTGGAGCCTATCGGTTGCTCAAGCATCGATTTTCCAATGCCCCGAGAGCAGAACGAATCTCCGTGCACTTGGATTCACAAATGGAGGCCATGGGCTATGATACCGCTTGGACCTCCACCGAATACACCACCGGAAGTTGGACCGAACGCGCTCAATCTTTGGGCAACTACCTCGCAGAACACTACATCGCGTTTGGCCTACAAGACGGAGCCTTTGAAGAAATTGATTACCAGAACACCTATTACAATCCCATGAATTGGAATTTGGTAATGGATGAACCCGGAAACCCCAATATGTTTTTTCCCAATCGTTGGCAACCGCTGCAATTGGCAGAATTCATCGACCAATCTGGCAACGAGGGGAGTAATTTTTCACCGGACTTTTTGAGTCCCGAATGGGGCAACGTAGTGCCATTTGCCTTGTCTGCATCGGACACATCGCGTTACGAGCGGTTGGGCAGCTGGTATACGGTTTACCACGACCCGGGAGTGCCTCCACAGATTGATCCCGATGAAACCATTGGATTGGAAAGCGACTACAAATGGGGGCACTCGCTTGTGAGCCTCTGGTCTTCCCACCTCGATCCAAGTGACTCGGTCATTTGGGATATCAGTCCAAGCTCCTTTGCTTGGGATGGCTTTGTCCCGAATTCCATGCTGTCGGCTCGAACATATTATACGGATGAAGGAATACCTGTTGCCGAAGATGTGCAATCGGGCCACGCCTTCAACCCTGCCACCGGTCAACCTTATGCGCCACAGCCCGTTCTTCGAGGTGATTTCACTCGGGTGTTGGCAGAGTATTGGGCTGATGGGCCCGACTCAGAAACACCGCCCGGCCACTGGTTCACCTTGCTGAACTATGTGAATGACCAACCTGAATTGCAACGGCGATGGCGCGGGGTAGGCGAATCGTTGGGATCTTTGGATTGGGACATCGTATCGTATTTTACCTTAGGCGGTGCCATGCATGATGCAGCTATTTCGGCTTGGAGTTGCAAGGGATGGCACGATTATACACGTCCCGTTTCAGCGCTTCGTTGGATGGCAGACCGCGGTCAATGCTCGGACCCTGAATTGCCCAATTTCAATGGTGCTGGCTTGCCTTTGATTCCCAATCAGATTGAATTAATCACCGCTGAAGACCCTGTTGCTCTGCGCGGTTCTGAGGGCGAATTCATCGACGAGCTCAAAATCCGAAGCTGGAGAGGGCCAGAATTCATTGAGGTCCCCGCCTTGAATCAGGCTGGAGTGGGATGGATTCGGGCCCGTGAATGGTGGCCTTATCAACGGCCCACTTTTGTCACCCCGCCATTCGCAGGCTACGTCAGCGGACATTCTACATTCAGCCGAGCCGCGGCTGAAGTGCTTACGGCCATCACAGGTGATCCGTTTTTTCCGGGAGGAATGGGTGCTTTTTCCGTTGAGGCTCACGAATTCCTCGTATTCGAAGATGGTCCGAGTGAAAGCTTTGAATTGCAATGGGCCACTTACCACGATGCAGCCGACCAAAGTGGGCTATCCAGAATTTGGGGAGGCATCCATCCACCTCAAGATGATTTTCCAGGAAGAATCATCGGTCAACTCGTGGGCATGGATGCTATGCTGCTCGCAGAACAATATGCCTTTCCATTGTTGGGCACATATTGCCCAGAAACGGATGGCTATCCATGTCTGTGTGCAGGGGATTTCAACTCGGATGGGATGCGCAACTTGCCCGATCTTTTGCTGCTCCTCGTCCACTTTGGGGAGACCATTTCCATCACCGGAGCCGGGGCGTCACCGGTCATGGACCTCGATGGTTCCGGCGACATCAACACGGGTGACTTGCTTGGCATGCTCACGGTGTGGGGACAGCCGTGCAACTAAATGCAGACCGGCTCAAGGAGCCGTTGTATGAACGACCAATTCATCCAAAAACATCCACGTTTCTGAACTTGCCGCTTCATGCCAATCAGGGCAAACGCCCGGATTACGCGCTGTAAACCGAACCCACTTGGCCTCCGCATTGACAGAAACTGCCGCACGGTTCACGTCCTGAGACTCATTCGGTGTGAATGTCATTTCACCAAAAACATCCTTTCCCATCAACCAATCGCCAACCCACGTTACGCCATCGTTGGACCATTGAAACTGCAAGGAGTCTGGAAGGAAAATCCAAGCATCTTGGTACCGGTAGAATTGCATGCTCAGCGAATCGATGCGGACGGGTTCAGGCAATTCAATGGTCAACCCCATATCCCTTCCTTGGACCGCTTGCCAAGATCCGTCTCGGAAATCATGCGATCCCAATCGCCCATCTGCCAACCCCTGTTCTCCCCTTCCTGGATAATATGTATTCAGCTCGTGTTCCAATTCAATCTTTTGAAAAGCACCCACGTGTCCAGCGACTGGAAACGTCCATGGAACTCCCATGGAAGCCCCTTTGCGAATCAGGTTTACCTGGATTTCACCTTCCCCAATAATCCGAAATAAAACGTTCAAGGGATGGGAGACCTCGGGCTCACTTTGACCCAACGGAACAAACGCTGCAGTCCCCTGAACACCTGTCATCGCCGGAAGAAATTGAACCTCTAACGCCTCATTGGATTTTCCAGCGTGCCATTGCATTGAAATGGGTACCGTTTCCCACCCATACTTCACACCCCAAGCATCTAGCCTGGGATAATGTTGCACCATGCGCGATTGAAAATTGGACCAATCCCGCTGCGCTGGCTGACTCCACAACACCTCACTCATGGCCACCAATCGAGGGAAAACCTTGGAATCAACCAAATCTTGAGGAGCACGCTCCGTCCACATGTTGCATTCACCTCCCAAGATCCGTCCAGTCCCTTGCACGTCATTGGGCACGGGCTCAAAACCATAAACCTCCTCGAGGTCGGTCGACTCCACTGGATAATCAAAATAGCAATGGGAAGTTGGCGACATAATGGCGTCATTTCCTGCCGCAATCGCAGCACGACCACCCTCCATTCCCCTCCATGATTGGACCGTCGCACCCGCTGGCAACCCGCCTTCCAGGATTTCATCCCATCCAATCATTTTGCGACCTTTCGACTCGAGGTAACGCCCAATCCGTCCGATGAACCACGATTGCAGTTCATGCTCATCCTGCAAGCCTTCCGCAGCTATCCGATGCTGACACTTTGCGCATGCCTCCCAACGAACTTTCGGCGCTTCATCCCCTCCGATGTGAATGTAGGTGGATGGAAAAAGCTCCAACACCTCATCCAGCACCGTCTCCAAAAATTCAAACGTAGAGTCCGAGCCGGCACAATAAATGTCCTTGAACACCCCCCAATCATGCGGTACGTCCATTTGTTCACCCGTGCAACCCAACCATGGATATGCGGCCAATGCGGCATTGCTGTGACCCGGCAATTCAATCTCGGGGATAACCATGACATGCCGGCTAGCGGCATATGCAACGATGTCCCGAATTTGATCTTTGGTATAAAAACCTCCGTGTGTGGAACCGTCCGCTTCAGTGCGCCAGGCCCCGATTTCTGTCAATCGGGGATAGGCATCAATCTCTATCCGCCAGCCTTGGTCCTCCGTCAAGTGCCAATGCAGGACATTCATCTTGTGCAGAGCGAGCAAATCGATCATGCGCTTCACAAATTCAGGCTGCATAAAATGACGACAACAATCCAGCAACAATCCCCGATGTGGAAAACGTGGAGCGTCCTGGATGACTCCGCATGGAAGCGCCGTTTTTTCCAAGGGTTCAAGGGGAATCATCCACCGCAAGGTCGTTAACGCGTGGAATGCCCCTGCTTCTGTTGAAGCGCGAACAGTGACACCTGATTTTTGCACTTCCAATTCATACCCTTCTTCCGGGAGCCCCTCCACCCGTATCATTTTTAATTCAACCTCGGTGGCGTCATCGTTCCATTGACTTCCTCGCATCCATTCCTGCCAGACGGGTAAGACCGGATCCCAGGTCGAGTCCACCGTCCAATTCCATTGGCCTGTCACGATCAAAGATTCAGCGGATGTCTCATTCCAATGCTCCGGCTGCGGAATGAGTGTATCAGTAAACTCGGTGACTTCAGGGGGTGTGCAGCTCGCTGCCAACATCGCAGCAAATGCTGCACCAATCCATTGCTTCATGGTGCAAATTAGGCAACATGCGGGCCAAACCAATCCCGAACACGCTCGGGATGAACTGGATGGGTGGTGCCGTCAAAAAGCCGCGTCGGATGATGTGTGGCTTCGCGACATGACGCGTGAAAATTCTGTATACCAAGCGCCATCCATGCATCTCGCTGTTCCGGCCGAACTCCACTTCCCACGGTGACATCAAAACCGGCCTTTTGCCATCGCTGAATACGCTCTCGCCCCATCCAGGCGGTGCCTTCCCCTCCACTGGTAAGGATGCGTCCGATGCCAATCTCTGCCAATCGCTCCATCGCTTCTTCTTCATTTGAACATGCATCCAATGCGCGGTGCACCACCAACCGATGGGAGCCAAATTCTACCGCCCAATTTCGCAACAATTCCACATCCAATTGGCCATCAGCCAGTAACCCCCCTACGACCAATCGGCTGGCACCGGCGCGCAGGGCGCCTTGGATTTGATTTGTCATCCACGCCTTTTCGGCCGTTGAGTAAACAAAATGGCCAGCACGGCATCGGATCAATGCATGAATGGGCAGGCCATAGGCACCGGCCATACGGATGTCCGATTCTGGCGAAGTCAATCCTCCACACTCCCAATGAGCGCATAGTTCCACCCGCTGAGCTCCATTTTCTGCTGCAACCCTCACATCTTCAGGTGAGCTGGCACATACCTCCAATTGGAACGGCTCCATGAGGTGCAATCCGTTTTGAACTGAATCGACATCCTGCAATTGGGTCAAATCCAGTACTTCCTCGGCTGCATCCAACTGAGTTATTCCGTGACCAGCGTCCATCATGGCTTGCAAGGCAGTTGGCAACTCCAATTCTCCTCGTTCTGTGTGTGGTTCGAGTGCCTTCAAAAATGGCATAAGCCGTTCAGCATTCAATCGAAATAAATTCATCGACACCCGCACCGGTCCTCCGGCTGCAGCGTGCGCGACTTCCTGTTCTGAAGGCTTTTCGACAATGCGGCGAATGGATTGACCATCCCCTTCAAGAATGGCGAAGGCCATGGTCTTAGCTGCTGGCAATCCCAACGCTTTGCGGTCGTAGGCGAGCAGCGCTTGGCCTTGAGGAGCTGATCTCAGGCGCGCCAAGGCCGAACGCGTAGGCAGATTATCTCCGTTGCATAAAACCCATGCCATTCCGGCGGGAACCGGATCATTTTGGAGTGCACTTCGAACGGCATCCCCTGTTCCGAGAGGCGAAGCTTGCACGACACATCGGATGCGCATTTTGGGGCCTGCGGGCGTGGTATTCCATTGGTCGAGAAATGGCTCTGTGACTTCATCGGATGAACCAATGACCAAGGTTGCCTCCGTGAATCCCGCGCGGAGCGCTTGGTCCATAATGAATTGAATCATCGGCTCCCCATTGGGTCCGACGCGAATCATGGGTTTCGGGCGGTTCTGCGCGTCGTCAATCCACAGAGCCGAGCCCTGTGCGCCATCTGCGCTGCGTTTCATGCGGCTGGCACGTCCGGCAGCCAAAACGACAATTCGATCACATCTCATGGGTGCAAGGTCTGAAATGTTCATGGAATGTACTTGACTTCAATGCCCGGGGCGCCGAGCTCCACAGGAATCACATTTGCATCTTCCATTTCCAGCATCGTCCGCACAGACTGCGCAGCCTCAGCGGTGCTGAGAACAAAAAATGTCCCTCCACCGCCTGATCCGTTGATTTTTCCTCCGAGGGCTCCTGCTGCCAGCGAAGCCTCGAGCAATTCGTCGATTTTGGACGTGGAAACTTCGAGGCCGTGGGAAAGCCAATGGTGATGTTCCGTTAGCAGTTTTCCGATGCCTTCTATGGCTTTCGGTTGGGAGGCGAGTAGCCCAGCACCGTGGCTCGACACCTCGCGTATTCGGATGGTTGCATCCATCAGGCGATGCTCCACAGCGGTCCAATCTTGGGGCCGAGCAGGAAATACGCCGGGCCATTCTTCTCCTATTTCCACCCCCCATTGGGCAATCAGTTCCAAACGGCGCTTCTTGGCACAAGATAGAATACCCAGTGTGTCTTTGGGTTGCTGAGAATCAATCAACGTCCAGACACCGGAGGGGTTCGTCAATTGCCTGGTTTGAAAATTCGGGTTGAATTGAATCTCTCGTGTTCCGCCCATAGCGCACATCACTTGGTCCATCATGCCGCCTGGCTCGTTGAACCACTGGACTTCCGACCGCCACGTTGCGTGGGCAATCCACTCGCGACCAGCCTCATTATCCACGACTCGACCGTGCCGCAACGCAATGAGCGCGCACCATGCAGCCGTCAAAGCACTGGAACTGCTTGCACCAGCTTGCTGTGGGATTTGACTCGTCACTCGAGCATTCCAGCCAACGGGCGGCAACCACCCTTCCTTCTTGGCTACATGCAAGGCAGAGAGCCAATAGTCTCGGGGTCCCGGTTCAGGCAGCGCATCCAAGTCCCACTCCTTCGAGTCCTCCAAATCGAGCAATTCAAGATGTACCCGCCGATCACTGCGTGTTTCACTTTCAATCATCCCCCGCAACCCAATGGCCGAGGCGACCACCGGAAATCCAAAATAATCTTGGTGTTCTCCGAACAGGCAGATGCGACCGGGCGCGGATGTAATCACCCTCATCCCCGCGAACGATTCAAGGCGAGGACAATCACCGTGCACACCAAAGCGAGTGCCGCCAGCAATCCAGCCGTCATCATTTCACCATACAACCAGGAGCCCGTCGCAATGAGCGCAGCATAGACGCCGATGCTGCCGAACACCATTGAGGCAATCCCGCGCGGCACGGACCAACGCTCTCCTTCTCCTTCCACCTTCCATCGGGACCAACCTGGACCACCGGGATTGACCTTGCGAACAAAGTTTTGCAAAGTTTCTTCCGATTCAGCCGGGGTCAGCCAAGTCGCCACCAACCAAATAACCGTGGTGATCAAAGATCCCCAAACCAATTTTTCATGGCCTGCGAGTTCCCACATTCCCCATGCATCATGTAAAAAGGTAAAGTACCCTGCCACCACCAAAGAACCACCCATTGCCACCAATTCAGTCCAAGCATTGATTCGCCACCAAAACCAACGCAAGATGAACAACCCGCCGGTTCCCGCTCCAATGAGCAACAGCAAGTTAAAGGCTTGGCCCGCATCCGTTAAAGCGAGCCCCAATCCACTGCCCAACAAGAGCGAAACCACCGTCGCCCAGCGCCCGGCACTGACTTGTTCAGCATCCGTCGCTTCAGGTTTGATGAAACGCACCCAAAAATCATTCACGAGGTAACTCGCACCCAAATTCAATTGCGTTGACATTGTGCTCATGAACGCTGCCAACAAAGAAGCCGCAACCAAACCCAACAGCCCGGGAGGAAGCAAGCTCAACATAGCCGGGTAGGCCAAATCATGGCCGATTTTATTCGCTGGAATGTCCGGGAAAGCTTGTTGCAAAGAAGCCAGGTCTGGGAAGACGACAATCGAAGCAAGTGCGATCAAGATCCATGGCCAAGGTCGCAATGCGTAATGCGCGACATTGAATAAAAGGGTCGCTCCCACCGCGTGCGATTCATCTTTGGCGCTGAACATTCGTTGTGCGATGTATCCACCACCACCGGGTTCAGCTCCTGGGTAGTAGCTCGCCCACCATTGCACCGCCAAAGGCACAAGTAAAATTGGAATCCATTGGCTGGGATCATGCAAATCAGGTAAAATGGACGTTTTGGGCGCGACATCGGCATGTGACAGCAAGGCATCCAGCCCACCGATTACCTCCAAGTCTAAAATGTAGATGCACGCCCATACCGACCCGATCATGGCCAAAATGAATTGAACAAAATCCGTCAGGATAACCGCACGCAATCCACCCAGCGTGCTGTAAACGAGCGTGATGGCTCCGGTAACCAGCAAGGTTTGCCAGCCCGGCCAGCCCAGCAATATCCCTCCCAGTTTGATGGCCGCCAGCGAAACCGTCCCCATGACAAGCACATTGAAAACCAACCCCAAATACAACGCCCGGAATCCCCTCAACACTGCGGCAGGCCGGCCGCCATAGCGCAATTCATAAAATTCAATGTCCGTCAAAACCCCTGAACGCCGCCACAAGCGGGCGTAAACAAAGACGGTCAGCATTCCCGTCAGCAAAAATGCCCACCACCCCCAATTGCCGCTTACACCTTGTTCTCTGACCAACCCCGTAACGAGGTTGGGTGTATCCGTAGAAAATGTCGTTGCCACCATGCTAATGCCCAGCAACCACCACGGCATATTTCGACCGGCTAAAAAGAAGCCAGACGCGGTTTTGCCCGCCACCTTAGAAGCCCACAAACCCACTCCCAAGGCAAGAGCAAAGTACCCCCCGATGATCGCCCAATCCAATCCGGTTATCTCCATGAAACAAGAATACGCAATGCACTCAGATTCCGAGTGCGGCCCGTTGTTTTTTTGAAAAACCTGCCACCACACGTTCATAACTGTGATCAATCCATTCTAATACGCGCTCCCTTGGAACATCGGATTCTGCCCGCACGGTATTCCAATGCCGCTTATTGGCGTGCCAACCAGGTGCAACACCATCATACGCCTCCCTTAATTCCAGTGCTTTCTCAGGGTCACACTTCAAGGTGACCCCGGAAAAATCATCCAAGTTTGCCAAGGCAAACACCTTGCCCTCCACCTTCCAAACACAAGTATGTGCATCAAAAGGAAACTCCTCTGTAACGTGGCTTTGAAGCAAACAATGGTCTCGGATGTCGTCGAATTCGAATGTTCTCATCGGTTTTGGACTTTTCGCTGTTAAATTGCAGCGATTTTCACAAACACCAAATTACATGCGATTCACTTTACCCCAATTGATTTTGGTTCTTATGCTGCCTGCTTTGGCACAAGCACAATGCGATGATATTTTCATCTCAGAATATTGCGAGGGAACGGGCAACAACAAAGGCATTGAATTTTACAACCCCACCGGAGATGCGATTGACCTCTCAGCCTATCAACTGCAGCGATGGAGCAACGGAGAGGGCACAGCAACAGACTGGGTCGATTTAATAGGTACCGTTGAAGCATATGGAACATGGGTACTGGTCAACGGCCAAACGGAAGATGTAGACCTAGGAGGTGGTGCGACATCACCCGCGGTTGATCCTGAGATGCAGGCGTATGCTGATCAATTGGACAATCCTTATCCGGCGCCCACCTATATGAACGGTGATGATGCCTTGGTGCTGGTCAAAGACGGTGCTACGGTGGTTGATATTTTCGGAAAGCCTGGGGAAGATCCAGGGGTTGCCTGGACCAATGATGAAGCCAACGGATTCATTGACATCGGTGATGGAGCTCCATGGCTTACCTCCAATCACACCTTGCGCCGGAAATATGATGTAATGCAAGGCGTAACGGTTCCACCTGTGACCTTCAATACGTTCATGGAATGGGACACACTCGTCGTGAATACGTGGGACAATCTAGGAATGCACAGTTGCGCTTGTTCTCCCAACTCAATGCTCGAGTTGGAGCCGGTGCAAACGGCGGTTTATCCGAACCCATCCACAACTGGACAGATCGTTGTCGAGGCCGACGAAACCATACAGCGCATCACTGTTTATTCAGCTTCGGGCCAGCTCATCCGTGACGAACAGCACCTTCTTGGCGCCCGACAGTTCGCGATTCGCGAATTGACTGCCGGGATCTACTTTGTGAACATCCACGTAGCTGGCGATCGCACGTATGCTCATCAAGTGCTTGTGCACTAAAGCATAGCTCATGTTGCGGTTGACTGCTTTTTGCTTTGCGTGCGCGCTGAGCTCGATAACTTGGGCCCAATCAGGACAACTCACGGGCGTGGTATCCGATGCAATTACCGGAGAGACGTTAATCCAAGCCAGTGTATTGATTGGAACGAGTGGCGTAGCCACTGATTTTGACGGAAAGTACACCCTTTCCTTGCCATATGGCGAGCACGAGATCACGGTTCAATACATCGGGTACGAAAGCCAAACGAGGACCATAACAGTGGACCGCTCGCTTGTCCAGGCGAACTTCAAGCTCAGCACCATCGTGCTGCGGGAAGCCGAAGTCATCGCGGACGTGGCCATTGAACGGGAGACTCCGGTTGCATTTTCCAACATCAAACCTGTGCAGATACAGGAGGAATTGGGTTCGCAGCCCATTCCCATGATCCTCAACAGCACGCCAGGTGTTTATGCGACCCAAGCCGGTTCTGATGACAACGGCCCATCCATTTCCATTCGCGGGTTTAAGCAACGGAACGTTTCCGTTTTGGTAGACGGCATTCCTGTCAACGACATGGAAAGTGGCGCCGTTTTTTGGAACAATTGGTTCGGCTTGGATTTGGTGACTCAGACCATGCAAGTTCAGCGTGGATTGGGTGCATCAAAACTCGCTCTGCCTGCAATTGGAGGAACAGTCAACATTGTCACGTCTGGAATCGAATCCTCACGTAAAACCTCGGTCAAGCAAGAAGTCGGGAGTTTTGGATTCAATCGTACCTCGGTGGGGCACACATCCGGACGCTTAGACGGCGGATGGGGTTATACCCTCGCGGGCAGTTTCCAAAACCGTCAAGGCTATTTTCAACAGGACTACAATCGGGCTTTCTTCTACTATGTCAAAATCCAAAAAGCGATGGGCAATCATACGTTATCGGTAAGCGCGACAGGATCGCCTTCCGAAAATGCCGCCCGTGGATACCAGCAGAGGATTGCAACGCACAACAAGGATTACGCTCGCTCCCTATTCAATGGAAGCGATGAAGAATACGATCGGTTGCAAGGCTACAGCACGGCCTACGATGGCATATTCAATGACGGCACTTTATTGCAGCAAGAAGAATTAGCCGCCTACGATTCCCTCAATGCGATCTACGGTTATGCATCCGCAAATGACTTTGAAGAAGAGGTGTCTGCAACAGATTTCATCGATACAACAGGGCTCGTGAGTTATGGCAACCAATACAATGTACACTGGGGCATGCTCAACGATGAAGTGCGGTATGAGCGCCAAAACAAATACCATAAACCCCTGTTTTCCGTGCGCCACAACTGGCGTGTTACAGACAAGCTGTACATCTCAAATATGGCATACGCTAGTTACGGTTTCGGCGGTGGAACGCGGGTTGAAAACAGTTTAGGCGCAGGCGACTACACCCCAGACGGCCAAGTAGATTTTCAGAAATTCTACAACTCCAATACGATTGGGGGATTGTTTGGGCCTCCCATTGACCAAACCTATAGCGACTCGTTGCTAAAGTCAGGACGCATTATGCGAAAGCTCTTCAACAACCATTATTGGTATGGAGTGCTATCTACATTTAGGCACGAGACTTCAGAGTCGCTGACACTATCCGGCGGAGTGGACTTCAGAACTTACCAAGGTGAGCATTATGCGGAAGTTTTCGATTTACTCGGTGGAGATTACTTTGTCGACACGCGGAATGCCAATGCCGAGTCCAACATGCGCATGGTTGGCGACAAAATCGGCTATCACAATGACGCATTCGTGCGATGGGGCGGGGCTTTTGCCTTGCTCGAGTACAAAGGCTATTTGTGGAATGCATTCTTGAACGTGAGTGCCGTGACGCAGGGATATAAAAGCGTGGACTATTTCGCTGAGATGCAAGAAGACGGATCATTTACCACTTCAGGGTGGAAGTGGTTGCCGGGGTATACCATTAAGACGGGCGGAAATTATAACCTCAGCGAGTATGCCAACACTTTTGTCAATTTGGGCCACTTGTACCGAACTCCCGTATTCAGAAATGTGGTTGATTTTGAAAATAAATTCGTCGAAAACATTGAAAATGAGCGGATAAACTCCGCTGAGTGGGGCTACAGTTACAGTAAATTTCCGTTCAGCGTCAATGTGAATGCCTACTACACTGACTGGCAAAATCGTCCGCTCCAATCGCTCTTGCGATTTGAAACCGTTGAAGGGGACATTGTTCGCGCCAACGTCAACTCAATGAGCGCCCTTCACAAAGGCCTCGAGACGGATATCGCTTGGAGGGTGCACCCCTCTCTGACCATTGAAGGCTATATAAGCT
The DNA here is from genome assembly GCA_002292325.1 of Flavobacteriales bacterium UBA979. GTDB lineage: Bacteria > Bacteroidota > Bacteroidia > Flavobacteriales_D > Sanyastnellaceae > UA16. Next base: position 38,453 of record DBBR01000028.1, read on the forward strand.
TGGGCGATTGGCGCTGGACCAGCTCGGAAGACAGCCTCGTTCTATTGGATGACGACAGCAACTTACCTTACATCGACGTCGAAGGCAATGTTGCCGTTGTACAGTACAATGCCGAAGGCGTGGCGGTAGGAGATTCTCCCCAAAGTCAATTTGGCTTTGCGATGAAATACACCTACAAAAAAATCTACATCAAGCCCCGCTTTACCGTGTTCAGCCGGCACTACGCCGATTTTGATCCGTTCAGCCTCAACGGTGAAAACGAAGGAAGACAGTCCTGGCAAATCCCTACTTATGGCCTTCTGGATCTTCATGCTGGATACAATTTCAATGTGAATGAAACGAACATGGATGTTCGCCTGAGTGCTTTCAACATCCTGAATACCGTTTACCTCAGCAACGCCCAAAACAACGATGCGTACGGCGAGTGGTATTTCACAGACGCCAACCGCAAATACGCCTTCAGTGAAAACAATTTTGACGCGGGCTCTGCCAGCGTCTACATGGGGTATGGATTCCGAACCAACCTCAGCATCCGCATCCGATTCTAATTACGACCAACACGATGAAACACCTCTTCACCCCCCTTTTCTGTTTGCTTGCTCTTGGAGCTTGGAGTCAAACTGACATTTTAGATGCCCGAACCAATTACGGCGTAGGCCAAATCGTGACGGTGACCGGAATTGTCACAAGCGATGGCAACCTGGGAATTGTCCGTTACCTGCAGGATGAGACCGCCGGTATCGCCTTGTATCCGGGCGGTGATTGGGCTCAGAATGGATGGGTGGATCCACAACCCGGGGATGAACTGACCATGACCGCTGCGTTGAGCGAATACAATGGGCTACTCGAAGTCGGGCCGGAAGATATCACAGATGTAACGGTGCTTTCCAGCGGCAACGAATTACCAGAACCACAGACCGTCTCAGCCTCTGAATTGAACGAAAGCCTTGAAGGGGAGCTCGTATTCATTGAAAGTGCAGTGTTTACCAACGGAGGAACCGTCATCACGGGTAACAGCACTTTTAGCTTCAATGCAAATGGAGATGACGGCATCATTTATGTCCGCAACGACAATGAGTTGGTCGGACAAGTCCTGCCAGCCGGTGAAGTCAATCTTTACGGAATCGTTTCTCAGTTTACATTTGACGGGTTTGGTGGGTACCAATTGTTGCCCCGAGGAAATGAAGACCTCGTCCCAACTTCGGCCATCAACCTCAGTGCGCAAGTCGATCAAATCAACATCACAACCACAGGATTTGACCTGACTTGGAACACAGACGTGTTAGGTGATTCTCATGTTGAGTATGGATTAACCACTGAATTGGGAATGGAAATCGTAGATGACACCCAAGTACTTGAGCACGCCATTGCCTTGTCAGATTTGGCACCTGGTACAATTTACTACGCCCGCGTCATCTCCATTGCAGGTGAGGACTCCACCGCATCCACCATTCGTCCGTATGCCACCGTTTCCGAATCGCCCGGGTACATCCGTGCTTACTTCACGACACAGGTGGATAATAGCGTGGCTACAATAGAAGATGCACAAGCCTTAGGCACGAATACCAATGACACCATAGCCGCCTACATTACCTCGGCTCAAAACACCCTGGAAATCGCCGCTTACAACATCAACAACTCCGCCATTGAACAAGCCATCAATACGGCCATTTCGAATGGTGTTCAAGTTCGGTACATAGCAGAAGGACAAAATGCCAACCTCGGATTGAGTGCCATCGACGACGACATGCCGGTCCTCTTTCGAACGGACGGAGAAGGAAGCGGAATGCACAACAAGTTCATCATCGGCGATGCGGATGACACCGAAAACGCCTTTGTTTTGACCGGATCAACCAACTTCACAACGGGCAACCTCAATACCGATCCCAACAATGTCATCATCGTGGGTGACCAGAGCCTGGCCCGAGCCTATCGTCTTGAATTTGAGGAAATGTGGGGTTCGACGAGCATGGATCCTGATCCCAATAACTCCAAATTTGGCGCAGCCAAAACCATCAATACACCGCGTAAGTTCATTGTTGGAGGATCCGAAATTGAATTGTACTTCTCTCCAACTGATGGCACCACTGCTGCCATTCTCGAGGCCGTTGAATCGACAGATTACGACTTATCATTTGCTGTGTTGAGCTTCACACGAAATGATCTCGGTGCAGCGGTTATCGAAGCGGGGTCGAGCCTTTTTATCAATCCGCAAGGTGCGATGGAGAACATCAATGACACCGGCTCAGAATACGAGGGCTTGCTGGATGCGGGCATTGAAATTTATTCCCATCAAGGGATTTCAGGTCAGTTGCATCATAAATATGCCATCGTTGACCACAGTGAAGTCCTCTCCGACCCGACGGTCGTAACGGGCTCACACAACTGGTCGACCACAGCAGAAACCAACAACGATGAAAATACGTTGATCATCCATGACGAACGGATAGCGAATATGTATTACCAGGAATTCGTTGGTTTGCTCAACGGCATGGGAGTTGGCATGCAGGACATGGCTACGACTGCAACGGTATGCACCTTGTTTCCGAACCCAGCGAGCGACATGATTTCAGTGAAAATTGAGGATGAACAGGTCATCGGACAATGGCTGCAATTGCGTGATGCAAGCGGTCGCATGGTCTGGGAGAAGCAAATCCTCACCTCCACCCAACAGCTGTCCATTGGCCACTTGCAAGCGGGCGTTTACTTGGCCACGTACGGTGACAGTTTGCCTACGCGGTTGGTGATTCAATAAGACACAAAACTTAACGCTTCTTACGCAGCAGCGAAAAAGAGCCGTTAAGTTCGAGAAAGGGATTCCCATTGGCGGGATGAAGCGTTTCGCCAGCGACGGAGATAACGCTAAGCTCGTCTTGGCCTCGAAGGATGCGCAATACGTAATAATAGGTGCCCTCGGAGGCTTGTTCAGATGAGGGGTCCCAGCCCGCGGTAGAACCGAAGTCTGCGGAAGTAAAAACCAGATCTCCCCAGCGATTGTAAATGTGGACCGTGCTGCCTGGGTACTGATCTAAGCCGTCCACAAAGAACGCATTGTTCAACGCGTCACCGTTATCCGGCGTTATAACGTTAGGTACGGTGAGACTGCAGTCTTCAGTGACCACGAAGAATGAGCCTATTGCGCTGTAGCAGGGTGGAGATGTCGAAATGGTGACGTCATACAGCCCGTCGCCCATGCTTTCAATTCCTGGGCCTGTGCCCACGGTCGGTGCACCTGCCAGGTCATATGTCCAGATGTACGTATAGTCGGTGCCTTCGGGCTGCTGTACCACTGAGTTCACCGATAAGCTGGCTACGTCATCGGGACACAGGAGGACCTCCAATTCGTCCCAGCCCAAAGGTGGATCCAATGCTGTCAATTCCACCTCCGAAAAACCTTCACCTAAATTCCCGCAAGCATCGGCAATTGAACCCGCTGCATCCGTAACGTGCAGGGTGTAGCTTCCACTCATGTCAATTGTACCGTCCAGCGTGAGCCTCAAAATTTGGTTGTAGCCATTGACTGTCTCAAGTCCAACCACAGAAGAAAACGAATACACCGAACCGGTAGGGCCAACCAACTCAAAATCTTCGATGGTGACCGTTTCATAATTGACATATTCAGTCAAGTAGACATCAAAGGTGCTCAATTCGCAATCCACCACTTGCACGCTGTCGATCAAAGGCGGACTTTCATCGTACAAGCTCGCAGTCGATTGACCGAAATCGATTTCATAGCCTTCCAACGAATTGGTCCAATTCATGACGACTAACGCGTACGTTTGCCCCACATCTACTGGTATGTCCGCATTGAAAGGCGGGCCGTTGAAATTGCCCGGACCGTTGGAAGATCCGGTACCGCCGTTGGCGGTCGAAACCCCTGTCGCCCCATTGGGCTCCGGAGCAGCCACTCCATACGAATTGCACCCAACTTCAGGCGAAAGCAGTTGGGACCCAATTCCGTCACATCCCCCGGTCGTGATGTCAAACAGTCCCCAGTCATAATCATCCATCGGATTCAGAGGGTCTATGATAAAGCTCAACAATCCTGCCTGCTGCACGGTGAACGTGTACCACAAACTGCTTTGCTCTAAATTCCCATTGCACAGTCCCGTGAACTCATACACATCGCCCGTATTCAGCGTGGCATCTGTTTCCGTGTACAAATCACCGCAGAGAACCACCGCTCCATCGCAGTCACTTATGGATTGCGACCAAAGTGGATTCACCACAGCACCTGCAAATAGAGCGATAAGCAAAAAAGCTGGAATGAATTGAATTTTAACTTGCTGCAAATCAATGGGGCTAGTCCCAGCAAGATAGACAAATCTCCTCGGATAAAGAATCGGTTAAAAAGGATCGCTCAGCCACTCAGCCGTGGGCATGATGGTGTCATTGAATGTTTTCAAAAAAGCGACCAAGCCTTCTCTCTCTTCTTCTGTCAGGTTCAATTGATACGGCGCTTGCCCTGGCACACCAAACCCAGCCACCCCCAAACGCTCATCTAAATAGGCGTGCGGTTGGATGTCATCGCTATAGAAATCGACTACATCCCGAAGCGAGGCAAAACGGCCATCGTGCATGTATGGAGCAGTCAAACCAATGTTTCTCAGAGAGACTGTTTTGAATCGTCCGTCATCAAACGGGTCATTGGTCAACGCCCCCACGCCCGCATCTCCCGATGCCGCATAATCAACTTCCAAGCCATTGATAAAGGGCTGCGTTGAGAACAGGTTTTTACCACTGTGGCATTGATTGCATCGGGAATCACCGTTGAAGAAAATATCCTTACCGAGCACTTCTGCTGCAGTGAAATGGATGAAATCATTCTCTAAACCCGCATCAAAACGCGAAGAATAGGAATGCATACACAACACAAATTGGCTCAGCGCACTCGCTATCCGATCTTCAGTGATTTCTTCATCTCCGAAGGCATCGATAAACAGCGCTTTGTAATGCTCCATGCCCGTCAACCTCTCCGTTAATTCATCCAAATCCATGGCCATTTCATCGGGATGCTCAATCGGTTGCAATACCTGATTTTCGATGCCGATCGTGCGCACGTCCCAGAACAAACGGCGTTGATATCCTACATTGAACAGCGCCATGGCATTTCGATGCGTCTCATTGCCTGAAACGCCTACCGACTTCGTTTGACCGTCCGTAAATGCACGTTCCTGTGCGTGACACGTCGAGCATGAAACCGTCCCATCCTGCGATAACTGAGCATCGTAAAACAAGACCCTACCCAGTGTTGCACCATGATCGGTCACCGCAATGTCTGAGCCGAAACCTCCAAACAACTGCAACGCCGGATCTTGCAACCAGGCCGCTGGAAATACCAAATCACTGTACCCAAAAACCTGATCGGGCAGCGACGGCACTTCAATTTCCGACGTTTCGATGGTTGTTTCTTCGGCAGCGGATTCCTCCTTATTGCACCCCCACAGACTGAAAACCATCACAACGGAGGCAATCCCAAAAAGCCACTTTATTGAAAAGAATGAGCTCATAATGGGAAGTTACGAAATGCTTTGCAGTGTTCGTGCAACGTCTATAAACTCCACTCATCTCCTTCTTGTGCAATGTGATATCCCGCCTGTATTACAGCCTCAAAAGCATCGGATTCGGGATTCAAGCATGGGTTGGTGTGATTCATGTGAATGAAATGCACTTTATTTCGTTCTTCCTCTGGAAGAGAATCCAACATTCTCATCGTTTCCACCATGAAGGGATGGGGAATCTCCGACATATCGCGATGACCAACTTCGGAAGCATCGAAAAATGTCGCATCAATGTAAGCCCGATCCACCCTGCTTAATTCATCCCGCAACGTGCGGTCCCATTCGTCCCATTTATTGATGTCAGGAATGAATAAAAACGACCGCTTAGGACCCTGGACTCGAAATCCCACCGTTTCTGAATATTCGTCTCGGTGAGGAACCGTCAATGGAGTGACATCGATGCGCGACGTCGCTTGCAATGTCTCTCCCTCCTTCAGTCCACGTAAAACAATATTTCCCAATTCAACCAATTGATTCCACGGTCCATTGGATTGGAGGAATGCTCGAAACTTTGGCATGACAAAGACCGGAACCGCATTTGCCCCCATCGCTTCACGGCCCAAAAACATCAATCCACTGTAATGACCGATGTGCGCGTGGGTTAAAAAGATCGAGACATCCTCAATTTGAAGTTGCCCCCATTCGCTCAAGACATCCCACTGCTGGGTCAATTGCGGAGTGGCCTCAAACAGGAGCCCTTTTGCATCCACTCCGTCGTCATCAACCAGACCAAGGCTGACCACTGATCGGGCGGAAGCTGAGCGCAAAAACGGGTTTCGACAGCATGCTTTTTTACATCCCATGTGCGGCATTCCACCATCTTGAGCGACCCCGAGCACCAACAATCGAGGCCCCGAATCGAATGAAGAATCCATGGGGAGTGATTCCAGATCCTGCGCTTCTCTCGTTTCAGGTGAACCGGAATCACATGCGAAAAGAAACGCTGACAAGATGAACCCAATGAGGAAGGTGACACCGTGTCCGGGAATTCTGCAGGAGTGCATAAGAAGGAGGCATGAACGCATCGGATTGCAATTTGACAAGAAAAAAGGGCCAAAGCAATTGCTTTGGCCCTTCAATCCAATTCAGCGTTAACATCAACGCTGGATCATGAAGCGCTTGGTAAGACGGCCATCCATCGATTGGATGTACATGATATACGTCCCTTGTGACCAGTCATTGACTCGCAATTTCCATGTTTGTTCTCCCGCGGAGGCTGTCTTGCGTTCTTGCACAAGCACACGGCCCTGCATATCCATTACACCATATTCAACCTCCATATCTCGGGCCAGCTCGTAATCCAATTGAATGGATTCGCTTGTCGGATTCGGATATAAAACAGCACTTCCGAATGGCATGATCTCGACGGATTCAGTCTCAACGAAGCTTGATTCCACCAAGGGATCTCCCCAACGGCCGCCTTCAACACACCCTGTAATTTCAATGTCGTCGATGTAAATTTTGTCGTTGTTTCCAGACGCGTCGCATCGGAACCGAACGACGGTGGAAGCGGAGAATGGACCTGGAATGACGACCTCTTCATTGTATACGGTGTTGTTATTGAAATCCGTCCCTCGCGCGTAATTCGCAAAACTTTCAAATGAAGCCCCCCCATTGGTGGATACCTCAAGGAAAAAGTCCTCGCCATTTTCCATGCTCGACGCAATGAACCTGAAGTTCACTGTCAACTCCTCAAATCCTGCCAAGCTCAGCACATCCGTGTACGTTACCGACGAAGAGGTGTTGTCCCGCAATCGAACGCAGTAGGTGCCGTTTGCATAACTGCGATCTTGTCTCGCTCTGCGGCAGTCGGACCCGCCATCGTTCCATATTCCCCAACCGCTTTCGAACGAAGCCACGTCAACTGTACCGTAGGTGCACGGTCCTGTTTCGCATGGCTCACAATTTGAACCGCCGCAATCAATGTCTGTTTCGTCACCGTTCTGAATGCCA
>DBBR01000068.1 GCA_002292325.1 Flavobacteriales bacterium UBA979
TTGGTCGCCGACGTTTTGGCTTTCAAGGCCAATTGTAATCCAACTATCCGCAGCAATGGTGGGAAATGTCGCGATGAATGCTGGGTTGATGCCGGTCGCAACTGAAGCACCAAATACATCGTTGTAGAATCCATTTTCCGTCTCGAGCACTAAACCATCCACGTCATTTCCATAGACCGAACTCAAAAAGTCGTCTGCGTTTACCAAATTAACGTACATGCGGTACGTCGTCTGTCCTGGAACAATGTCCATGGCAAACTCCTCCACCGTGAGGGTGTATGCTCCCCCACAACCATCGTAGGTGCACGAACCATCATCATCCGAAGCTCCCGCATCGTAGTTACACGCCGTGTTATCGGTGCAACCTGCCGTCTCAAATTCATCACAAATGCCATCACCGTCCGCATCATTGAGGCAGGAACCATCGCAATCATAGCCCGATTCTGCATAAGTGCAAGAACCATCGTCGTCCGTCGCACTCGCTGCGTAATTGCACGCCGTGGCATCCGTACATCCTGACGTTTCAAATTCATCGCAAATGCCATCGCCGTCAAAATCGTTCAAGCATGCGCCATCGCAATCGTAAGCCGCTTCAGGATAGGTGCAAGAGCCATCGTCATCCGTGGCGTCTACATCGTAGTTGCATGCCGCAGCATCTGTGCAGCCAGCCGACTCAAATTCATCGCACACCCCGTCGCTATCTGCATCATTTAAACACCCACCGTCGCAGTCGTAACCCGATTCAGCATAGGTGCAGGAACCGTCATCTTCCGCCGCATCCGCATCATAGTTGCACGCGGTGGAATCGGTGCAGCCGTCATTGGAAGAAACCGCCTCACCAAACGTCCCTACNNACTTGCACCGGCAAGACACCGGAGAGCCCTCCCGAAGTCGTCAGCTGCATGATCAATACGCGACCGTTCTCATCGGGTAATCCGTTGGGGGTGCCGTTCAGGACAAACCAGGCGCCTCCCGTGCTGGTATTGACCACGATATTCTGCCCATCAATGGCCGATCCAGAGGCAAATGCAGGGACAAAAGGTTGCGCCGCATCCTCCACCGTGCTGATGGCCACCTGGTCACCGACATTTTGGCTTTCCAAGCCAATCGTGATCCAACTGTCCGCTCCGATGGTTGGAAAAAAGGAGATGAATGCTGGGTTGATTCCTGTCGCGACAGAAGCTCCCATGGGATCATTGTAAAATCCATTTTCCGTCTCGAGGGATAATGCGTCAACATCGTTGCCGAATACTGAACTGAGAAAGTCATCGGGGTTGACCAGATTAACGTACATGCGGTAGGTCGTTTGCCCCGGGACTATGTCCATGGCAAACTCCTCTACCGTAAGGGTGTATGCTTCCTCGCAGCCATCGTATGTGCACGAACCATCATCATCTGTCGCTGCTGCATCGTAATTGCAAGCAGACGCGTCGGTGCATCCTGCCATCTCAAATTCATCGCAAATGCCGTCGCCGTCTGCATCATTGAGGCAGATCCCGTCGCAATCATAGCCCGATTCTGCATAAGTGCAAGAACCATCGTCGTCCGTCGCACTCGCTGCGTAGTTGCACGCCGTGGCATCCGTACATCCTGACGTTTCAAATTCATCGCATACGCCATCGTTGTCGGCATCATTAAGGCATGTGCCATCGCAATCATAGCCTGATTCGGCAAACGCGCAAGTACCATCGTCGTCCGTTGCATTGACATCGTAATTGCAGGCAGACGCGTCGGTGCAACCCGCTGTCTCAAATTCATCGCACACGCCATCGCTATCTGCATCGTTCAAACACGCACCGTCGCAATCATAGCCCGATTCAGCATACGAGCAGGAACCGTCATCTTCCGCCGCATCCGCATCATAGTTGCACGCGGTGGAATCGGTGCAGCCGTCGTTCGATGAAACCGCTTCTCCGAATGTGCCCACTCCATCGAAAGCAAATGTGAATCGTAGGTCATTCGCGCCATTGCCGTTTTCAAAGACTTGAACCGGCAAAACACCGGAGAATCCACCGGTAGTTGTGAGTTGCATAATCAATACGCGGCCATTGTCATCCGGCAACCCGTTGGGTGTGCCGTTCAAGACAAACCAGGCGCCTCCCGTGCTGGTATTGAGTTGAATATTGGCTCCATCGATGGCCGATCCTGACGCAAACGCAGAGACAAAAGGTTGAACCGCATCTTCCACCGTGCTGATCGCTACTTCATCACCTGTGTTTTGACTTTCCAATCCAATGGTGATCCAACTGTCCGCTGCGATGGTTGGAAAAAACCCAATGAATGCCGGATTGATTCCCGTCGCGACCGCTGCTCCCAATGCATCATTGTAGAAACCGTTTTCCGTCTCGAGGGATAATTCATCGACATCGTTGCCGAAGACTGAACTGAGGAAGTCATCGTCATTCATCAAATCAACATACAAGCGATAGGTCGTTTGACCTGGAACAATATCCACAGCATGTTCTTCTACAGTGAGGGTGTAGTTTTCTTGGGCATTCAGAGCTGAAAGTCCGAAAGACAAGCTCAGCAGCAGGAAGAGATTTTTCATTTTCATGGGATGATGACGTTCAAGTTCAAACCTAACTTTTCTCAGCCCTCTTCAGCCCTCTGCCATCGGGTATTTCTTCACTTCCATTTCTTTAAAACACCTGCTAAAAACACGCTCAAAGAACGGCCTGTCTCTTAGGTGGAGCAGAATAATTTGCAGATGTTCCAACAATGCAAAACTTCACTTCTTTTTTTTGACACTCGCATGATACATTTTTATGAAACGTAGACAAACTTTGCTTCTGAATCCTTTTCACATAAGTTTTTTTCAAATGAACCTCCCCCTTGTTTCACTTCTACTTCTGTTGTTCGGGTTGAACGCTTGCAACACGGCGAATGAGAAAACCACGAGCACGAGAGGAAATGAGTCTCAAATTCATTCCGATGGCAAGCCAGCTACCGTGCGTGTTTTTACCACTGCGGAAAACACCAATCAACGACTGACCGAAAGACCCACTTTGGAGTTTCAGCCAGCCACTCAGCCACTGGAAACCGAAATCGCGGTCTTTGTCAATCCCAGGAAAACCTTTCAATCCTATTTGGGCATTGGTGGGGCCATCACCGACGCATCTGCAGAGGTTTTCTCCTTGCTCACCGGTGACAAACAAGAGGAGTTGCTCAATGCTTACTTTTCAGAAGACGGAATCAACTATAACATCATCCGCACCAGCATACACAGCAGTGATTTTGGTCTTGGAAGCCACACCTACATCGAGGAAGGTGATGAAGCATTGGCTACATTTTCCATTGAAAAAGACAAAGCCAAACGGATTCCAATGATCAAAAGAGCAGCGTCCATCATCCGCGATGACCTCGTTTTCTATGCCAGTCCCTGGAGTCCACCGGCCTTCATGAAAACCAACAACCACATGCTGCGCGGCGGTAAATTATTGCCACAATACCGACAGACGTGGGCTGATTACTTCGTCAAGTTCATAGCGGCTTATGAAGCAGAAGGCATTCCTGTTTGGGGGGTCACCATCCAGAACGAACCCATGGCCACGCAGCGATGGGAATCCTGCATCTATAGTGCAGAAGAAGAGCGCGACTTTCTCAAAAACAATTTAGGCCCGGCGTTTGAGCGTGCGGGGTATGGAGATAAAAACATCGTGGTTTGGGACCACAACCGTGATCTGATTTCACATCGAGCCAACACCATTTTCGAAGATCCTGAAGCGTCAAAATACGCCTGGGGCATTGGCTTCCATTGGTATGAAACTTGGACAGGCGGAGAGGCGAAATATGAGAATTTGAAAAACATCAACGCTTCGTTTCCAACCAAAAACCTCCTCTTTACCGAAGGATGCCAAGAAGGGTTTGACGCTGATCATTACGAGCGTTGGTCCAATGCAGAGCGCTACGGCAACTCCATGATCAACGACTTCAACAGCGGAACCGTTGGGTGGACGGATTGGAACATCCTCTTGAATGAAAACGGCGGTCCCAACCACGTACAGAACTTTTGCTTTGCCCCGATTCATGCTGATACCCAGAACAACGAATTAATCTACACGCCCACCTACTATTACATAGGCCACTTCTCAAAATTCATTGAACCGGGAGCAAAACGTGTGAGCACAACCGTGAGCAGAAGCACACTCGAAAGCACATCGTTTCAAAACCCCGATGGGCAAATCGTCACGGTCATCATGAATCGAACAGACGAAACCATTCCGTTCAAATTAATTACAGGCGAACTGGAAACTTCCCTGGAAATTGCGCCACATGCCATGCACACGATGGTTTACTAGCGAAGAAAGCTTTGCGTTGTCTAGTCCACCAAGTAACGCCCTGCAGACTCCATGACCAAAAGCGCGCCGGTCTCAGACGTCTCAAAGAGGTTTCCCCAATGACCAAAAGCCGCAACGCTCCCATCAGGCCCTGACACATTCCATTGCCCGTGCGCAATAACTAGGTTGTTGCCAACCTCCATAAAGCCTGTCATTTCAGCAGACAATACTCCACTGCTATCCCCTTGAAGAGAATTCAAAATAGCTTCGCGACCTATTGCAATTTCAGGGAGCGCACTGACCGAACGAATGCCGTCTTCGCGAAACAACAAGGTGACATCTTCAGCGGCATTCGCGTTGAAACTCGAGACAAATGAAGCGATGTTCGCATCAACTTGCGCGCAAGCTTCAGATGTTCCGCAATCCCAGGCTTCTTGAAGTTCTTGAGTTGAATTGGCGTTTGCCGCTTCGTCAACCACAGACGCAGAGCGATAGGCTGACTCCATCAGCATGCGGAGCTCACCATCCTCAACGCGGTAGGTATTTCCCCACTTTCCCTCAATCAACACCTCATCTGCCTCACTCATGATTTGGAAGTTTCCGCATCCAATGACGAGGTCTTCCGATACAAAGCGCGCATCAGTCGTAACGATCTCCACATGCGTGTTTTGCAATTTACCACCATCCGCCACCTCACCAAATGAAGCAGCTATTTCCGCCCTGCCGTTGAACGCTTCCTGAGCACCTCCAATGATGCGAACTCCATCGGCTGCGAAGGTTTCCGCAATACCTGCTGGATCGCCATTGGCCCATGCCGTGCCAAAAGCCATGGTAAACCCGTTCATCAACGCAATGGCCCTTTCATTGCCTTGGGTTGGGGTTGAGTCTTCTGTTTGGTTTTCAGCATCTTGGGTAGCATTGGTGCCACACCCTAGACTAAGTACCGATAAAACCCCTACGCTCCATAATAATCGTTTCATTGTAATAAATTTTGTGCAAAAAAAACACCAACGGTTTACCATCGAAATTGTAAAACGGGAAGTTATTAGATAGGTTCGGTAAAGATGTACAGCAGCAAGTGTGTTTTCTTTTTAGAATTCAACTCCGACGGCCCCGTGTAGATATAGTTAATGACCAAGCCCGGGTGGGTAGCCCTAAAATCAGCAACTGTCGCTTCCCACACCCGCTTATCCGCAAGAAAAGGAAAGTCGAACTTGAACACCCCATCTGCAACCTCAGCCCCTTCAACTGGGGCCTCAACGTCAGCAAATGTGGCATGAGAAAACTGCCAAATGGACGTCGAAGCCGCTACGGTTCCCAGTGCACCGAGGATCATGACAACTTTGAATCCACCCGTCTTTTGGATGGGGGATGCAGGTTTTGCCTGCTCCTCCCCTGAGATTCCGTATTTGCAAATCAACCAGGTGGCCAAAAGGACAAACCAAAACAAACCGTGTTCTAACAATTGAAACCGGTCACCAAATACTTGATCCCCAATGGAAAACAAGGCAAACAAGGACATCGAAGCAAACAACCCTCGAAACAGCCACTTCTCCATGAGGACGTCGTCTTTTCGAAGGAAATTAACGCAAGCCGCTGCATACAGAGAAAAGTTCAAGGCTTCCAAGGCCGACACTCCGGCCAATGCTGCTGTAGCAAACAATGGATCCTTCAACCCCAGTGAACCAAAGAATTTCACGAACAAGGCAAAGAAGTCCTTACCGACCCAAAGAAAGTGCACATCGGGCACCACCTTGTCAACGACACTCAACCCCCAAAAAGCCGTCCAAAACAGAAGAATGGAGGCCTGTATCATGCGTGACTCTTTCATGGCTTCTCTTTTGTGGCGATGTAAAAAATAAGCGCGTCCGCTTTCTTGAGCCGCAATGGTTTCGGCACCGTGTAAATGTGGTCGACGGTTTTGGTTGGATGTTCCTCCAAGAATTTGACCAAAGTCTCCTCGAATACCGTACTTCCGCCTAAAAACGGAAAGGTCACTTTATACAAATCAGCATCGACACGCTCTGCGGAAAGTGCGGCCGTGCGGCGGTAAAAAAAGTCGGTATTGTATTGGAAAATCGAAACCGTCGTAGCCACTGCGATTCCAATTGAAACCAAGCCCGTACGAACCATTTGATGACGGGGTATGGATGTGATACGATCTTCACCCTGACGCTCCAAGTGTACAAACACCACCCAGGAACCGATGGATGAAAACCAAAACAAGGTATGTTCGAGCAATTCAAAACGATCACCAAAAATGTGATCCCCGATGGAGAAAATCGTGAATGTAAGGAGTGTCAGTCCCGTTCCGATTGCCATCCATGATCGGGCGACTCCTGCATTCTTTCTCCAAAAGTGCGCCAATGCACCGGCAAAGAACAAGAAAGCAAAAACTTCCAATGCAGCTGCGACAACAAGCGAGGCATCAGCGATGATCGGCGCCTCCAAACCGGCGGAAGCAAAGTACTTTTGAAACTGGGCGAAACGATCCCGACCTACCCACAAAAAGTGGGCTCCGCCGATTACTTTATCCACCACGTTGAACAACCAAAAAATCGACCAATAGATCAAGATCCCAAATCGAATCAGGTGCGCAGTGGAGGCGTTGAGAAAATCCGTTTTTCGCATGGCAAGCCGTTTGCCACGAAACTACATGCTAGGATGCAGAAGACAGCGGAAATTTCGTTGCAATTCGATGACGTATTCATTTCAATTCATGGGTAAGTTTGCAGACGAAATTGTGATACACTTCACCAAATCTTCCTTGGCCTGGGGCCTGCTCAGCATATGGGCAGTTATTACCGTGTGCCAGGTGGCGCACGAATTTCAACATAGCCATTCGCAGCATCATTGCGACGCACATGTTCCCACAACTGGATCGGACGCCAAACACCCTGGCATTTCGACCGCTGACCATGCCTGCTTGATTTGCGATTGGGAGTGGGCTCCCAGTGACCCGTCAATCGGGTTTGCACCCGCTACGTCCATGGTTGAATGGGTCGTTTTTCTGGTCATCGGCAACGCGCAAAGCAGCTTTGCAAGTTCAGGCCACTCCACTGCCAATGCACTCCGAGGACCACCATTGAAAGGTTGATCATCCAGTCCTTTTAATCTTTCAATTCTTTCGCTCTTCATGAACGCACACCAACTGGACCATCCGGTAGGCGGCTACGTGCACGTTCATTCATTGGCAACTAGTTGGATGTTGGCTACAACGCTTGTTTTTTTCTCAAGTCTTTTTCCAACATCCATGCTTCGTTCCCAATCGAATGCAGTCGTGAACGGGCACGTCTTCCGCGCTGGACTTCAAACCCCTGTTGATGGGGTCTTAATCATCGCCTGGCCATGCGGTCAAACGGCAACAACAAACCGCACAGGACGTTTTGAAGTGGAGTGTTCCACGGACATCGATTCCCTGACGTTTGTTGCAAGCGACTTTGAAACGCAAACCATCGCCGTGCTTGAAAAAGACCATGTTGATGTTTGGCTTTCACCACTTGATGTTCAGCTGTCTCAGGTTTCCATCGTGGCCAGCCAATCACTGGAACGCGAGAAACAATCCCTGCCAAACCTCGATTTAATGGTCACACTGGATCAGACTCCCGGGTTGCAAAGTTTGGATCTCGGAGCAGGCATGATTCAGCCCGTGATACGAGGTCTTTACGGAAGCCGAGTGGCGGTGCTTGAGGACGGAGTTCCTCAGCAAGGAGGTCGTTGGGGAGCCGACCACGGCATTTTGACTGACCCTGAACTCTCCGGTTCATTCGAGTGGATTCCAGGGGGTGGTCATCTCTGGATGGGACCCGGTGCGGTTGGGGGTGGCATGCGCCTGAAAGGACCTGAACGCGATGCGTTGGATAGCGAAAACACACGATGGGGCGCCTCCTATCGGATGGGAGATAACCGCAGTAAAGTGCATGCTTTACACCGTTCAACGCAGGGAGAACACTACTGGTATGCTGGGCTTTCGGGAGCTGTCTTTGGTGACCAAAATGTTCCTCAATCTACGTTTTCTTATCTCGGGCGAACCTATTCATTGGATGCGAAAAAGCTACCCAATACGGCCGGTCGTGCAAGCCATGCCGTCTTGGGGTACGAACACGTTGCTTCATCGGATCGAAAAATCAGCGCAACGCTGCGAGCATCTGAGGTGGTTCAGGGCTTATTTCCGGGGATTGTGGGGGTTCCAAGGCAGGGAGATCTGGCTGTGAGCTCGGCCCCTTTTTCAGTTGCGCTGCCGTTGCAAAAAGCCCGGCGTTTGCAAGCAACAGGGAAATGGATGGCGGGGGAAGACCGCAAACGTCTTCAGCATCACATCAAGGGATCCCTTTCCTGGTTTCAGCGGGAAGAATTGGCGCCGCCACATGCACATGGTTGGGGACCTGAACCCGATTCAAACAAGAGCTTACTCTTAGAAGAATGGACAGGATTCATCGAGTCCGTTTGGAAAGGGGGTCACGGCTCTGTTGGACTTCAAGCGGAAGGATTGGATGCGGTGACATCTGGCTGGGAATTTTTGATTCCCAGCCACACCCGCCTCCGCACCTCGGCAATTGGAGAAAGAGTCCTAGGAAAACACATCCTGGGATTGAGAACCGACCTCATCTGGACAACACATGCGGCTCATTCCGAGCCGTTGTATAATTCGTCTAACACCGCTGTGGGGCTCGACATCCGCTCTGAATCCATGCGGAGATTCATTCCCGGGGGCATGCTCTCATGGCAATATACCATCGAGCCTGCGGAAGCCCACTGGAGGGGAACGGCATCGGCAACGGCCTACTCACGTGCACCGAGCAATTATGAAATGGGGGCCAATGGAATTCACCACGGCACCTTTCGATTTGAGCAAGGCCAGGCGAATTTGCGCTCTGAGAAAGCAATTGAAGGACGATTCCAAGCGGCCTCCGTACCATCGGAAAAGGAATGGAGCTGGTCTTTGCAAGCCTTCTTTGCTGCCCATCAAGACTTCATCTCCTTGAACCCCAGCGCGTCTTTTGCACCCATATCGCATGCGGGCCAAGTCTACGTTTTTCAAGCAATGGATGTACTCCGAACAGGAGTCGAGACACAGCTTGACAAGCAACTTGGACCTTGGACTGCAAGCGCTTCCGCTTCCCTACTCGGTCAATGGGAAGTGCAGACTGGACTTGGACTGCCCTTTACAACGCCCCCACAACTGCGAATGGAATTGGATTACCAATTCCACGAAAAAGGCAGCGTTCGTATCGCGTTCAAAGCCATTGGCAATGCCAATCTAACCGCCCGAAATGAAGCACCAACGGAGGGAACTTCATTGTGGGAGAGCGGTTTGGACTTGCCTTTAAAGC
>DBBR01000002.1 GCA_002292325.1 Flavobacteriales bacterium UBA979
AGGCGTCTCCAATGTCAGCTTCTCATTTCGCGGGAATCCCGGTGTGCGTGAAGCCATGCATTCCGCCTTCCTGTACCACGGCATTCAGGCGGGAATGGACATGGGCATTGTCAACCCCAGCATGCTGGAAGTTTTTGACAGCATCCCAAACGACCTGCTCGAGCGCGTCGAAGACGTACTCCTCGATCGCCGGGAGGATGCCACGGAAAGGCTCCTTGCCTTTGCTGCGACCGTCGAATCCAAGGGGAATGAGCGAGAGAAAATAACGGATGCATGGCGCGAACTGCCCCTTGAAAAGCGTTTGGAACATGCCCTGGTCAAAGGCATCACTGACTACATCGAAGACGACACCGAAGAAGCACGTTCCACCATAGGTTCACCCCTTCGGGTGATTGAAGGACCCCTGATGGATGGAATGAACGTCGTTGGCGACTTGTTTGGATCGGGAAAAATGTTCCTGCCGCAAGTGGTCAAAAGTGCCCGCGTCATGAAACGAGCAGTTGCTTATCTGACCCCTTATCTCGAGGCGGAAAAAGCAAAATCGGGTGCCCGAAAAGGCGCTGGAAAGGTGTTGCTGGCTACCGTCAAAGGTGATGTGCATGACATCGGAAAGAACATTGTGAGCGTCGTCCTCGCCTGCAATGGCTACGAGGTCATCGACATGGGCGTGATGATTCCGAAGGAACGAATATTGGACGAAGCTGTGCGGCAAGAGGTGGACATCATCGGACTCAGTGGCCTCATCACGCCTTCTCTGGAAGAAATGATCGACGTAGCCGCGGAAATGAAGCGCCGCAACATTCAAACGCCCTTATTGATTGGAGGAGCAACAACATCGCGCGTTCACACCGCTGTCAAGATTGCTCCACACATCGATTCCCCAGTTGTACACGTTAACGACGCATCACGCGCCGTTCCAGCCGCGTCCGCATTGATTTCCACAGAACATCAAGCAGCATTCGCAGAATCTGTAGCTGCTGATTACGCCAAAGTACGCATCCAATACCAGCGCGACCGCGCAAGGAAAAAACTTGTCACCCTCGCAGAATCACAAGCCCGAGCCGCCCAGCTGGACTTTAGCAACATCGCGGTTCCCAAGGAACTCGGGATCCAGCCCCTAGATGAACCATCCGTTGCTGAAGTTCGTTCCTTTATCGACTGGTCACCTTTCTTTCGATCTTGGGGATTGGCGGGGGCTTTCCCCCGCATCTTGAGTGATGACATCGTTGGGGTCGAAGCCCAAAAGCTATACGACGATGCCATCCGCCTGCTCGACACGTGGAGCCACAACCCCTTCGGAATTGAGATGAAGGCGATTCACGGAATTTTTCCAGCATCGCGCACCGGAAGTGAAACCATCACATTGTTTGATTCCATCGATCAAACGCGGGCATGCGGTCAGTTTGAATTTCTAAGGCAGCAAATCGACCAACGCGACGGCGTTCAACGTTCCTTAGCAGACTTTATCGCCCCAGGCCAAGCGCCCTGTGACTACCTCGGTTGCTTCGCTGTTGCCGTGCATGGCATCGACCCGTTGGCCAACCATCAGGTCGCAAAAGGCGATGATTACGAGGCCATTTTGATCAAAGCTGTGGGTGATCGCCTGGCCGAAGCATTGGCGGAGTGGCTGCATCAAAAAGTGCGCCGTGAAACGTGGGCGTATGCCCCGGATGAGCAACTCAGCAACGACGCTTTGATCAAAGAACAATACCAAGGCATCCGACCTGCCCCAGGATACCCCGCTTGCCCAGATCATTTGGATAAAACGCAAATTTGGACCTTGCTCAATGCCGAGAACACGGTTGCTGCCACGCTCACGGAAACGCTAGCTATGCAACCGGCTTCAGCCGTTTGCGGATACTATTTTGCTCACCCTCAATCCCGCTATTTAGGGGTTGGACTCATCGCGGATGATCAAGTTCAGAACCTCGCTCAACGTCGGGGCATTGCGCTCGACAGCATGAAGCGTTGGTTGTCCGCTAACCTACTTGACGCATGAAAATTACACAACACATTTCGGAGGCGAAAGAGACGCTTTTTAGCTTTGAATTGCTTCCGCCGCTCAAAGGAGAAAACATCCATCAAATCAACCAAACGGTCGAAGCGTTGATGGAGTTCAATCCCGCCTTTGTCGACGTGACATACCACCGGGAAGAATACGTTTATCAGGAAGTTCAAAGCGGGCTGTTGCAAAAACGTACGGTGCGCAAACGCCCTGGTACGGTGGGCATTTGTGCCGCAATCAGTCACAAATACAATTTGGATACCGTACCGCACATCATTTGCGGCGGTTTCTCTAAAGAGGAAACTGAAAATGCACTGATTGACCTTGACTTCGTCGGGGTAGAAAACGTTCTGGTCTTGCGCGGTGACCCCATTCGCAGTGAAGGACGCTTCAAAGCAGAAGCTGATGGTCACGGTTACGCCATTGACCTCCTCAACCAAGTAGCGGATATGAACCGAGGCCGTTACCTGGATGAAGGGTTGAAGAACACCAATAGCACTCAATTCTGCATAGGAGTCGCAGGCTATCCTGAAAAACACTTTGAGGCCCCCAATATGGCGAGCGACTTGCGGTGGCTCAAGCGAAAAGTCGAAGATGGAGCGGAGTACATTATCACCCAGATGTTTTTTGACAACCAAGCCTATTTTGATTTTGTCGCAAATTGTCGCAAATCAGGGATCGATATCCCCATCTTCCCTGGATTGAAGCCACTCACGACCAAAGGACAGCTTACTTCATTGGCTCAAAACTTTCATGTCAACCTTCCCGATGTGCTTGTAGAGCAAGTTGAAAAAGCCCATTCAAAGGAAGATGTCCGAGCGATTGGCATTGAATGGTGCATTCAACAAGCCCGTGAACTAAAGGCCGCGAACGTGCCTGGTATCCATTTCTACACGATGGGCAGAGCGCATCCCACAGCCACCATCGCTCGAGAAATATTTTAGCGTTTCATTCAAGCGCAAAACTTGACGATTATTTTACATTCATTGGAAAAATCGAGAAGTTATCCGGTTTAATTTTGAATCCATAATATCCTTGTCATGACCAAAAACCAAGAATACCTCGAACTCGAATCATCCATTAAGGCTGAGTTTCAATCTTCATTGAGTCCAGCGGATGCGCTGGATTTGCTTGAAGCGGGCAATCAACGATTCTTATCTGGAAATGGGTCAAAGCGTCGCAGTCAATCCAACCTTCTGAAGGGAGCCGCGCAGGGACAAGCTCCATTCGCTGCAGTTTTGGGTTGCATCGATAGCCGCGCTCCGATTGAAGAAATTTTCGACGCCGAAATCGGCGATTTGTTCGTTGCCCGTGTCGCCGGAAACACGGTAAACGGTGACATCCTCGGCTCCATCGAGTATGCCTGCAAGTATGCTGGTTCCAAATTGGTGCTCGTTCTTGGGCATACCCAATGCGGCGCTGTCAAGGGAGCTTACGCCTCACTCAAAGATGGGAACCTGACGGGCTTATTGGAACGCATCGAACCTGCAGTTGCTCCTGTGCGCGAAACACATGGCACTGACGCGATAGATGAGGCGATTGATTTGTCTGTTGCAAACAATGTCCAACTCGTTTGCGAACGGATCAAAAAAGAAAGCCAAATCCTCGCCGAACTGGAGGAGTCAGGCGCTATCCGTATTGTAGGAGGTGTATACAACGTCGCCACAGGCGAAGTTGATTTCTCTACATACCCAGGCTAACGCAGTAACGCTCAGATGTTACTTTTCCCGGAAGAATAGGCGAATTGTGACTCCCGTCAAATCCCATTCGGCGCGTATGTGATTTTCAAGGAACCGCTTGTAAGGCTCCTTCACGTACTGGGGCAAATTACAGTAAAACGCAAATGTGGGAGTTTGTGACTTGATCTGAGTCACGTATTTAATCCGAACCATTTTGCCTTTGTACATCGGAGGAGGCTGGTTCTTCATAATCGGCAACAGGAAGTCATTCAACTGACTGGTCGGGATCTTATGATTTCGGTTTTCATAAACCTCCATTGCAGATTCGAATGCCTTTAAAATACGCTGCTTTGTCAAATTCGAAGTAAACAGAATCGGTACATCCGTAAACGGTTCTATTCGTTCGCGAATAGCGGCCTCAAACTCCTTCATTGTTTGGTGATCCTTATCGATTAGATCCCATTTATTGACCAAAATGACCACCCCTCGGTAGCTGTTTACAATTTGCCAAAAAATGGATTGGTCCTGACGCTCCATGCCGTTTTGGGCATCGAGCAACAACAAACAAACATCGCTTTGTTCGATGGAGCGTATCGTTCTGACTGTGCTATAAAACTCGAGCTGATCTTCTATCTGCTTTTTTCGGCGCAGTCCGGCTGTGTCGATGAGCTCAAAATCAAAACCGTACAAATTAAAATGGGTATGAACGCTGTCACGCGTCGTGCCTGCTATATCGGTCACAATGTTACGCTGCTTTCCAACCAACGTATTGATGAGCGTGCTCTTACCAACATTCGGACGACCTACAACCGAAAATTTGGGCAATCCACTGTCCTCGTTGTCTCCTTCACTCGGAAGCAAAGCGACCAAGGCATCGAGGAAATCACCGGTTCCATAACCACTGGATCCACTCACGGGAAAAATTTCACTATCCAGTCCCAATCGATAAAACTCGCCGGTCAGCAAATCATGAGCGCTGGTATCCACTTTATTGCAAGCAACTATCACCGGCTTATCACTCCTGCGGATGAGCCGCGCAATATCCTGATCCAGGTCCGTTGGTCCTGTCTGACCATCTACCATAAATAATATGACCGCTGCTTCCTCCACACTAATCTGCACTTGAGCACGAATCGCCGCCTCAAAAGCATCGTCGCTCTTCGTGATCCAACCTCCCGTGTCAATCACCGTGAAGGTGCGACCCGTCCACTCAGCTCGACCATATTTCCTATCACGTGTCGTTCCACTGGTCGGATCAATGATAGCGTCCTTCGTCTCGGTCAACCGATTGAACATGGTTGACTTTCCCACATTGGGACGACCGACGATTGCGATAAGATTGTTCATAGATGGTTACTTGTGGCAGGGCGAAGTTCGTGAATCAAAGGCAAATCAAAATCAGGCATAAAAAAAGGGCCCTCTTT
>DBBR01000056.1 GCA_002292325.1 Flavobacteriales bacterium UBA979
CAGATCATGGGGCTCATTGAATCCAGGGCATTGGATTACGACCGCATTTATATCATGGATTGCAACGAAGGCACGCTGCCCAAATCTGCCCCCAGGGATAGCTTTATCCCATTCGATTTGAGGCACGAGTTGGAACTTCCCGGCAGGCACGAGCGCGAGGCCATTTTTGCCTACTACACGTACCGGCTGTTAAATCGTAGTCAAGAAGTTCACTTCTTGTACCGCGGAAAAGATGAAGCGTCCGAAAAGAGCCGGTACCTCCTTCAATTTGAACGTTCTTTCCGTCCGAACGGCGAAGATTTACTTCCCCTCGAAAGAAAGGAAGTCTATGCTCCCGTTCCAGGCAAACGGCCCACAATCCAATCACTTCATTGGAGTACGTGGAGTCAGCAAAAATTAATCCGTTGGTCTCAAAAGGGCATCAGCCCTTCGGCATGGAACACGTTCATGGCCTGCAAACGGGACTTTTATTATAAATACTTGCTGCAGTTGCAAGAGCCACGGGAGATCGAAGATGAGATGACGGCCAGTACGTTTGGAACGGTCGTGCACAAAGTGCTCGAAAACGGATTGAAGAAATTGACCACCAACCCGCTGCATCGGTCCGACCTGGTTCGATTGAAAAACGATGTATCCGCGCTGCTCAAAACTTCTGTAGCATCTGCTTTTAACTTATCGCTCACAGAAAGTGGAGAAAACTTTCTGCATTTCGCGATGGCCGAGGCCACGGTTAATAAGCTCATCGACGTCGAAATTCAAGAATTGGATGGGACCCTGCACCGGCACGTCCAGTCGCTGGAGAAGAGTTTAGCGCACACTTTTGAAACCGATCACCCGACCTTTTCGCTCGTTCGTTTGAAGGGTGAGGCGGATCGCATCGACTTGGAGAACGGCACGTGCGTCGTTACAGACTACAAAACCGGTAACGTGAGTTCGAATGAATTAACGTTAAAAGGTGATTGGACAGAAGTGCTCGCAAAAGGAAAAGCGGGGAAAGCACTTCAACTCCTTATTTATGCGGCGATTGCCCTCGAAACATTAGGGCCCAACGATTCGAGCATCCCTGAGGTCCAATTGGGCATTCGTTCAGGCAAGAATGCCAAAGTCGGCTTGCTATCTTTGACCATCGATGGGCGTCGAGAAATCACACGAGAAGATTCGCGCAAATTGCTGAACTGGCTCATTTCGCAGCTGGAAACCCATGGCGGAGATACGCCGAATGTCGATCACAATGAGGAGGCTATTTATTGCAACTATTGCACGGTGTTGGATCCTCCGATAACCTACTTCAAGTAATCGTGGGAGTCATCGCAAAACAATCAGGTTATGCAGTCATCGCCCTGGGCGTCGGATTGGTCATAGGCGCTGCAAACAATATGGTGGTGTTGCCTCGGGCGTTTGAGGGCAAAGAAGAAATTTGGGGCTTGATTCGCATCATGACTTCGTGGGGTGCAATTTGCGCAGCCCTCTCGACTTTGGGGGCTCCTGGCGCCATTGTCCGATTCTTAAATCGATATACCGGTGCAGAAAGGGAGAAGGCTTTGAAGTCCATTCTGACCATTGCTTTTAGTGGCCTCACCCTAACGCTGGGCATCATTGTCATCTTCGGTGAGCGATGGGTGACCCAATTGGATCCGACGCATTCAGAATTATTGACCGCCCATGCGCCTTGGTTTTTAGTCATCATGGTCATCATGAGTGCTCTGCACATCTTTCGGGCGATGCTCACAGTGGCTCTGCGAACAGGTTACATCTCATGGGTTGATGAAATCTGGCAAAAATTGAGCTACGCCAGCCTGGCTGTGTTGCTGTTATTCGACGTTATTCCACTGGTCGCTTTCGTTCCTCTTTACGTGGCGACCTATGGCGTTTCTCTCGTGTTATTGGGTCTTCCAAACGTCAGCGTTTTCAGACAGCTCAGCGCAGGGTGGAACCGCCAAGACATGCCGAAGTTCATGGAATATAGCAGTTTCAGCTTGTTCGCTGGAGGTGCCGCTATCATCGCCATGCAACTTGATTACATCATGATTGCGAAATACCTCGGACTCGAAGAGGTTCCGATCTACACCTTGGGCGTGTTCATCGGCTCAGTTGTGGGCATGCCAGGTCGGGCAACTGTGAACATTGTCAAGGGAGTTTTGGCAGATAAGGTTCACAATGAAGAGGATGGGTCCATCCGTCGTCTGAACAAAACAACGGCTCGCGTCAACGTCCTGCTGATGACCTGTTTGATGGCTGGAATTTGGGCCGGTTTCGATCCGTTTGAGCAGCTATTACCGGCCAACTACCGTGGCCTGGAAGGGGTGTTTTTGTGCATTGGTTTATCGCGCATTATTGCAGGCCTGAACACCAGCAACAATCAGCACCTTGCACTCAGTGAACATTACCGCTTGGTCTTGCCAATCAATCTCGCATTGGTGGTGGTCACGGTGGCCATGAATTACCTCTTCTTGGTGGTATTTCAATGGGGGATAGCTGGCGCAGCCTTGGCCACGCTTGGAACCTTTGTTTGGAACAACCTCTGGCGATTGTGGATCGTCCACAAGAAATTGGGGGTCCATCCATTCACCTGGTCCTTACCAGTCATCAGCGCCGTTGGTATAGGATTCGCACTTTTATTCCACTGGGACGCTGGACAACTGGGGCTTCATCCTCTTTTGGAAGCTCTCATTCAAGGAGCTTTGGCTTCGGGTGGTTCCTTCGTCGTTTGCTACGCTTTGGGATATCTCCCAGAACTGAGGACGGGTATCAAGCAACGGTGGCCTTGGTGGCCCTGAGCCACGCACCGTTCACTGAGCGCAATCGCTCTATTTTTGGCGCAGCCAAGTCTGGGTTCGAAACAAGAACAAGATGTAACCCCGAACTTTTAATTCATCCATGTTGTCCTCATCCAACCACATGACACAGTCGTAGATTTTCCCGTTTTTGGGGTCGCAAATTGTACCGTCTTCCCACTCCCATTTGTCGCCCTCCTGGACCATGTCACGAACGATTTCCATCCCGAGCGCCGGTTGATCCTTCCGATCGTCTTCGCATTTATCGCAAATGGGATGCTGATCTTCGTCAGGCAATCGAAACAGTTCGATCACCTCACCATACAATTTACCATCCCGCTCGGTAACTTCCACGACACTCTTGATGCGGCCTGTCTCATCGTCGATGGTCTTCCACTTTCCCAAAACAGGATTGGTTTGAGCGCCCGCCGAGGCGACCATAAAGAGCAACACGAAGGCCGTTAAAGAATACTTCATTTTGATTTCAATTTTGTTTTTCAGCGTCCTGCCTCGCACGGTGCACGGCGGCGTTTAATTCGTAGCCCAATAATAAAATGGAACTATTAGAATTCAACCATAAAAGGGTAATCAATAATGTTCCGATCGATCCATACAAGGTGTTATAAGCGGCAAACTGATCAATAAACCACGAAAAGGTAAAGGTCAAAAGGATGAAAAGTAACGTCGTGCCTGTTGCGCCGATGGACCACCACTCGAGCCGTTTCGAAGTAAAGCGCCCGGCATTGTACAAGATGGTTACCGCTGTATAAATCAATCCGAATGAAAGCACCCAACGCGCCATGGTCAACAAAGGAACATTGACTTCCTGCAACCAGCCCCGGCCCTCGGCCCAGGCAAGCACGTCTCCGGCGAACCCGATAAGGAAAACAGCCGTGACAAGCAGAATGGACAAGATCAAAAGAAGCCCGATTGAAATCAGTCGAAAAGCGAGCCAATTCTTTGGCCGATCAGCCACATGCGCACTTTCCCCAAACCCCACCAAAATGGCATTCACACTGTTTGAAGCATAAAAAAGAAGCAACACAACACCCACGGATAGGAGCGTCCCCTGGCGTTGAACGATTAAATCCGTGACGGTTTGTTCGAACAACTCAATGGCTTGCTTGGGAAAAAACTGTTCCAGACTCAGCAACACCTCCTCTGTCTCCAGCGGTGTATAGGGAATGATGCTCAGCAGCAAAATCATGGCCGGAAAAAAAGCCACAAACAATTTAAAACTGATCGCTGCTGATCGCGTTGCCACGGATCCATTGATCAGCCCAAGGAAAAAGAAGCGGCCTACATCGTAAACGTTCATGGACTTATCCTTCCACGGCTTGATGGACCTTAGCGCACGCCGGAGGCGGTCAAAAATTCGATTGCCTTGAATCCATCGGAAAAAAGGACGATCCGGGACCTGAGGCGGTTCAAGTTCAGACATTGAAGTATGCCGTTGATTTAAGACTGAAATCCATTCCTTTCACGCTGTGCGTCAGCCAACCCATCGACACAAAGTCCACTCCCGCTTCAGCGTATGAACGGGCATTATCGGGGGTAATTCCACCGGAAGCTTCCAACGGAATCTCTCCACCCCATTGATGAACCATTGCAGCAACCTCAGCTGGTGTGTGATTATCCAACAGCAACCGATCGACGAGCCACGCACCCGACGGTTTCTTCCGTTTCATTCGAGAACGCATGGCAGCAGTGGCCTCTTCGCTATTGCGAACCTCCACAACGACCGGCAGATCTCGACCGATTTGTTGCATATAATCGGCCACATTGTCCAATGCTTGTTCCATCGAGCCCGCATAATCGACGTGGTTGTCTTTCACTAAAATCATATCGTACAACCCCATTCGGTGATTCGTTCCACCTCCAATTTTTACCGCTTGCTTTTCAAATTCTCTCAGACCAGGCGTGGTTTTTCGCGTATCTAAAACGGCGCATTTCGTCCCTGCAAAAGAGGCCATAACATCGGCTGTACGCGACGCAATTCCACTCATGCGCTGGATGAAGTTCAAGGCCAAACGCTCTCCAATTAAAATGCTCTTTGCTGGGCCCTCAATCCGAAGCACACGCTGTCCAATTTCCACAGCATCACCATCCGCACTCAGCAATTCGCAGGTGAGGCTATCATCCACCAATTGAAACACGTGTTGTGCCACCTCAAGCCCCGCTACTATTCCCGATTCCTTTGCCATAATCCAACCCTCCTGGTGCAATCCTGAGGGCAAAGAAGACTCAGACGTGCAGTCACCCGAACCCAAATCTTCTTCGAGAGACCACCGAATGGTCCTTTGCATCGATTCTGAAATCATACAGCGAAGATAGAATACCTTTGGCATGTGCAAATCACATTACTGGCCATCGGTAAGACGCAATCAAAATGGATTGACCAGGGAACGCAAGTCTATGCCGATCGACTGAGGCATTACGGAAAGTTCTCGTTTGTGGAAACCCTTGACGTCAAATTGCGTCAATCCAAAAAAGACCCCGAAGCCGTTCAAAAGGCGGAAGCCGAAATCCTCGATAAACATCTTGGGAGCGTCGATTTCTTGGTGCTGTTGGATGAGCGGGGCAAGGCATACAGCTCAATGCAGTTCGCCGCTCAACTGCAGAAATGGCAAAATCGAGGGCTGAAGCACGCCATGTTTGTGATCGGTGGGCCCTATGGATTTGCTCCAGCCATTCGGGACCGCGCTGATGCATTTTGGAGTTTGGGTCCCATGACGTTTTCGCATCAGATGATCCGACCTTTCGCCGCAGAACAAATTTACCGCGCCCACACGATTTTAAAGGGAGAACCCTACCACCACGAATAGAAAAAGCCTATCCGCTTCACAGTCCGAACGGAACTTGCCTTGGTTATTTTGATCGTCGCATGTGAATGTCGTTTATTGTTTTCATAAATTCCATTAGGGAATTTTTAGTGAAAACAAAAAAACGATGTCTCCTAATTTTGACGCAAGAACATCATTCTGCGGACAAAATTTCGGGAGTCAAGCGGCCAAAACGGTCACTACGTTGTTCAGGACTTCAACCGTGCCGCCTTTGACTGAGAACCGTTCCTCACCCTCCTCTGTGCGCACAATGACTTCTCCCGTTTGCAACGTCGTAATTAAAGCTGCGTGGCGATTCATAATGCCCATGCTTCCGTCTGATCCGGGCAAGCCTACATACTCAGCTTCTCCGCTGAACAACGTGGCATCGGGTGTAAGGATGTGGACCGTCATGGAACTCAATTAGGCGTCTGCCATCATTTTCTCCCCTGCTTCGATCACCTCTTCAATCGTCCCTTTCAAGTTGAAGGCTGCTTCTGGGAGTTGATCCAATTCACCGCTCAAAATCCGCTTGAATCCCTTGATCGTATCCTCTATCGAAACGAGCGACCCTTTCAATCCGGTAAACTGCTCGGCTACATGGAAAGGCTGGGAAAGGAAACGGCTGATTCGTCGCGCACGGTAAACTGTTTGTTTATCTTCCTCTGATAACTCATCCATTCCCAAAATGGCAATGATGTCTTGCAATTCTTTATATCGTTGAAGCGTTTCCTTCACGTCCTGAGCGCAATTGTAATGCTCTTCACCGACTACCTCGGGCGTCAAAATCCGAGAGGTTGAGTCCAATGGATCCACAGCAGGGTAGATACCCAAAGAGGCAATCTTACGTGACAATACCGTTGTCGCGTCCAAGTGGGCAAACGTTGTAGCAGGTGCCGGATCAGTCAAGTCATCCGCAGGGACATAGACCGCTTGCACAGAAGTGATTGAACCACGCTTCGTTGAGGTAATCCGCTCCTGCATGGCACCCATCTCCGAAGCCAACGTAGGCTGGTATCCTACAGCAGAAGGCATACGTCCCAAAAGAGCCGATACTTCTGAACCCGCTTGGGTGAATCGGAAAATGTTGTCAATAAAGAACAGAATGTCCCTTCCGCCAGATTCCTCATCTCCATCCCGGAAGTATTCAGCCACGGTAAGGCCTGAAAGTGCAACACGTGCACGTGCTCCTGGAGGCTCGTTCATCTGGCCAAAGACCAAAGTTGCTTGCGAGTTCGCCAATTCCTTTGTGTCCACTTTCGAAAGATCCCATCCGCCGGCCTCCATGGACTCCTCAAATTCTTTTCCATAACGGATGACGCCTGATTCGATCATCTCACGGAGCAAATCATTGCCCTCACGCGTGCGTTCACCAACTCCTGCAAATACAGAAATGCCTTCGTAGCCCTTGGCAATGTTATTGATCAACTCCATGATCAAAACCGTCTTTCCAACACCTGCACCACCAAACAATCCAATCTTTCCTCCTTTGGCATAGGGTTCAATCAAATCGATGACCTTAATTCCTGTATATAGGACCTCGGTTGCAGTCGAAAGGTCTTCAAATTTTGGTGCTTCTTGGTGAATTTCTCGACCACTGGAATTGTCCGTTGCACCGATGCCATCAATGGCGTCCCCCACAACATTGAACAGCCGGCCTTTGATTTGCTCTCCGACAGGCATGGTTATTCCCTTGCCCAAGGCAGTGACCTTTGTCCCTCGCGACAATCCCTCCGTGGCGTCCATCGAAATGGCACGAACGGTGTCTTCACCAATGTGTTTCTGGGTTTCTAATATGAGCGCACCTCCTTCCCGTTCGACGCGTAAAGCGTCCAAAATTTTGGGGAGTGGAGTGCCCGCTGGAAAACTAACGTCGACTACAGGTCCAATGACCTGGGCTATGGTTCCTTGCTGAGACATAAGCGATACGGCGATTCGAGTGGATTAATTTCGGCGCAAAAGTACAAGCTATTCAGCGAGATTACCAACCTATCTTTGCAAAAGTGAAAGTCTTTTCCAACGCGAGTAGTTTTTTATCGGATGTACCCGTGGTATTGACCATTGGAACGTTCGATGGCGTGCACGTTGGACACCGAGCCGTATTGGACTTGTTGAAAACTCGCGCAATGGAAGAAGGCGGACAATCCGTGCTTCTCACCTTTGATCCTCACCCCCGGACAGTCTTGCACCCAGGCAACCACCAACTCAAGTTATTGAACACGTTGGAAGAAAAGGAACGGCTGCTCGAAGACGCGGGACTAGATCATTTAGTCATCCATCCCTTTACAGAAGACCTTTCACGCATGACCCCTCTGGAGTATGTCCGTGAAATTTTCGCAGAAGGGATTCGACCTGCGAAGGTCATCGTCGGGTACGATCACCGCTTTGGAAGAAACCGTGAAGGCTCTTTTGAAAGTTTGGAAAACCTGGGAACTGTATTTGGATTTGAAGTGGAAGAATTGCCTGCGCACACCGTTGAGGACACCCGAGTGAGCTCGACCAAAGTGAGGGATGCCATTGCCACCGGGGACATCGCATTAGCGAGGCGCTGGCTTAGTCGGCCATATCCATTCAAAGGCAGGGTCGTCCGAGGGGAGCAACTGGGGAGAAGAATGGGGTTTCCAACTGCCAATCTGGAATCTCACGATCCACTTAAGTTGATTCCCGGTCGGGGCGTATACGCAGCATGGGCAAGCATTGAGGGAGAACCTAACTGGCAACCCGCGATGATCAATATCGGTACCCGTCCAACCGTCGCGGAAGGCACCTCCAATGAATCCCTTGAAGTTCACTTCTTGGAAGGAGGACGACAGTGCTACAACGAAAACGTATCCGTTCAATTCATTGCCAGACTTCGAGATGAACAAGCCTTCGATGGTTTAAAATCTTTACAGAATCAACTGCAACAAGATGAAGTTCAAGCGCGTTCTATTCTGAATAGGGAAGGCTAATTTGTTCGAATGATGAGTCATAAGATCCAAACGAAATGCAGGCGTTGCAGCATATTGACCACACTTTTGATAGCCGGGACTTGGACTGTGGCTTCAATGTCATTTGGGCAATCTCCCGCCGATTGGAGGACGTCACGTGTGTACACCGACATGGAAGCGGCTCGGGTTGCCCGTGCACAAGGACTGCCAATCTTTCGGTTGGATTTGACGAAAAAACGATTGAAGTCCCTCCCGCCTGAATTGGCTCAATGGACTGAATTGCGGGAAATTATTCTCGACCGAAACAAGCTGCAGACTTTGAATATCGACTTAAGTGCATGGTCTGAATTGGTGATTTTCTCAGCGGAGTCCAATGATTTGACTCAATTCCCGAGCTCGACAGCAAATTGGAGCAAATTGGAGACGCTGCAGCTAGGTGATAACATCATCGATTCCATTCCATTGAGCATTGATGCGCTCACTCAACTCAAAAGGCTGAGCCTTTGGTCCAATGTCATTTCATACTATCCTGCAAGTTTGGGTGATCTGAATTCGCTGGAAGTGTTGAATGTTCAATACAATGACATGACGTTCGAAGAGCAAGAAATGCTGAATTCTTGGTTGTCCGAACGCGTCGATGTGCGGATGTCAGCCCCATGTCGCTGTCAATTTGACGAATAGATGGGAGAGAAACCAATGACGTGGAATTGGCATCGTTGGGGCGAACCACTCGCTGCAGTCCTCAACCTGTCTTACACCATTGGATACCAGTTAAACGCCGGATGGTCTTTTGCGGCTGGGGGCATCGGCTCCGCAGTTTTTCTGTTCATTTGTTGGCAACGACAAATGAAAGCCGAAGCATTGCTTTGGATCTACTACGTCGGAATGGCCCTGTATGGTGCGCTCGCCGTGCAGGATACTTGGCCTAATCCCCTGCCTGTTGCAGCACCTGCAGAACATCTTCTTTCCATTGGAGCAGGACTCTTTGTTTGGGGCATCAGTTGGGCGGCCATGCGAGGCAAAAGCTGGAAGCCTGGGTTGGATGCATTCACCACCATTGGAAGCGTCATCGCAACGTACTGGATGTTGCAGTTCGTCCATGCTAATTGGCTTTACTGGATCGTCATCAATGCCGCGTCGGTCTGGTTGTACGCAAGCCGCAGGCTGCATTGGGGAACCGGTTTGTTCGTGTTGTACACCTTGCTCTCATTGGCCGGTTGGTTCAATTGGATTTAATGGCATGAGAATGATGAATCGCATAGCCATCACCGGCGTTGAGTCCGCTGGCAAATCAACCCTTGGCGCTGCACTCGCAGAGGCCCTAAATGCCGTTTTGGTCGAAGAAGCGGCGCGTAAAGACCATGAAGTCCTCGAAGAAAAAGTGCACCTTGGAACATTGGAGCGATTGGGAGACACCCAATTTCAAGCATGCCTCGAAGCGGAGCGACACGCGCTCCAAACGGGGCGTTCAACCATCATCACGGATACAGATGCAACGGTTCTAACATTGTGGGGAGAACATGTTTGGGGAGCGCAGCCCAAAGGATTGGAGGCATTTGCTGCATGGCCTGACTTTACATTGCTCTGTGCACCAACCATTCCGTGGGTGAACGACCCACTCCGGAGCATGCCAAATGCATCAGATAGATGGGCATTGCATCAAAAATATGAGGAGCGACTCCGCGGTTCAGTACCTTGGTCTTTGGTCGATGCCAACACGCCACAAGAAAGGCTCGACCAAGCGGTACGAGCCTTCTTAAAATTTACCTCAAATACTGATTCAGCCCACTGATTCAGCCCACTGATTCAGCGGATGATAAACTTCACAGGAATGGTGTATTGAACACTCACGGACTTCCCACGCTGCTCCCCCGGCTCAAATTCAGGGAGGCTCTCCACAACTCGAATTGCCTCAGCGTCCAAACGTGAATCCACTTCCCGCAGCACGCGAACGTCCTTGACTTGTCCGTCTTTTCCGACAACAAAATAAACGAACACCGTGCCTTGAATCCCCGCGTCCTTCGCGATGGGCGGATATTTGGTGTTTTTGGAAACGTACCGGATAATTTCCAACTGCGTGCATTGATGACGCTCGTCACCCCGCAGTGATTTGCAATCGCCCATCGCTGGCATGTTCTCAACAATCATAAAAGGCACGTCTTCGTCGTCGTCGTCGTAATCTTCGATGATTTCGATCTCTGTGTCCTCGTCGAGTTCAATGTCCTCGATTTCCAATTCCTCCTCAATTTCCTCCTCGTCGTCCACTATCTCGATCACTGTCGTCTGCTGCGGGGGCGGAGGAGGCGGAGGGGGCTGAACGATGTTGACAGGGATCTCTTCATCTTCCAGGAGGTCTGCCTCAAAATCAAGGGAACGCGTTATTGCCACATCATAAGATGTCCAGGCAAGAGCGCTGAGCAACAACGACAAGGAAGCGACAAAACCGATGGCCTTCCATGCACCGCGCTTATTTTCCAGATTCGCTTCAGGGGTTTTTCGACTGAGCATATTGTGCTTTGTTGGACCTCAAAATTACATCATGAAATGCAATCCAAGGAATGATTCTTCAAGTTAACGTTCGCCTCGTCAGTTCCAGCATCCGTAAACGCCGCGAAAAGCCAGTCGTCCTGCCAAAACACCTAACCCATCCGCGATCATATCGCCGAGGCTGGCATACCGACCTACGAACCATATGTCTTGAGCAAATTCCAAGCCAATTCCATACATCAGCAAGGTTCCACCGGCGAACCACTTGTATTTTCGAATCGAACCCGACTTTCCCAATCCAACAAAAACGCTGCATGACAAAACGCCGAACATGAGGAGGTGAATCAACTTGTCCGCGTGAAATAAGTCAAACATCACCTCTGGTGGAAGATCCTCGCCTGGAATTGCATGAAGGCCAAGGATCATAAATGCACAACATGCAGGCACGGTCGCATGCCTCCATTGAAAATCCCGACTTATTCCACTATCGTTTAGGTCGCCACGCATGGCTCAAGCCACCAACTCAGCGTATGCCGCATGATCCAATAGCGCCTCAACATCCGCGGGATTATCCACGCGCATTTTCATGATCCAACCTGCACCGTATGGATCGCTGTTCACCGACTCCGGCTCATCCTCCAAATTTTCATTGAATTCGAGCACTTCGCCCGCTACTGGAGCGAACATATCACTCACCGTTTTGACTGCTTCAATGGTTCCAAAGACCTCGTCCGCACCGACGGAATCGCCTATGGTATCCACTTCGATAAACACGATATCGCCCAATTCTCCTTGGGCATAATCGGTAATTCCAATGGTGATTACGTCACCCTCTAACCGCACCCATTCGTGCTCTTTGGTGTATCGCAGGTCCTGAGGAATATTCATGGCCTTATTGATTCAAGTTGAAACGCAAAGCTACGCCAGAACGAATATTTGAGGTAGCAAAAGATGTCGAGATATACGGGCTGGTAATTTGATGGTCGTAAAATGCGCGCATGGTCACCTTATCCGAAATCTCCAAATCCGCAGACATTTTGATGGAGACCAAGTTTTGTCCGGCGGTCACCTGGTTTTGGCGCTCCTCCATTTTGCGAATAATCGTTCGGTTATCCCGAATGTTGACATCGGCGCGCAGCACCAAATCAGTCTCTTTGAGCATCTTCACAGGCAACTTCCCATACGTTTTGATGAACGGATTTGGCACATCTTTGAACTTGTAGCCAAAGCCAAACACCAACCCCTGACTCTTCGTCTCAGTGATCTGAAAATTGGTCAGGCCAAAAGCCACATTTCGGTCTCGCTTCAACTCCACCTTGATTTGTGGTTCATTCTCTCCTTCCGTTTTGATGGTCATGTCCACTCCGATGAGCGGCGAAAGCTGTTCGCTTAAGCTGACAACATTGAACTGACGATCGGAGATGTAATTGCCGAATTCGCTCTGATCAAACGCATCGGGCAGTCCTTCATCGTTTTCAGTGTAATTCAGGTTCGTTACATAATTTGTAGTCAGGGTTGAGCGGTAACTGTGATTCAAATTGAACCGTTTGAAGTACTGCTTGAAGAACTCATTCTTGGTCAATCCATCATAAGACACACGCCAATTGGGTGCCACAGGGGTATTGAATACGTCCAGAGGCACATCTTTTGCATCGATTCCAAGGTAGGCTGATACAAAGGCTGGAATGGTCACGTCTTGGCTCGTTCCACCCCACCCGACAAAATATCCTGTGTTCTCCGGCTCATCCAACTGATACGATTCATCGTTGAGGCGGTTCGAAATTTGGAGGCGATTGAGCAAGAAGTCAGACCAAATGTCCGAGTTGAATTCATCCTCCACATCGTCTTCAACAAATGCCGTCTTCCAACTCAAAACCGTCGCAGAGAACTGGCCCGTTGCATTGGGTGACTCATCAACAAAGCCTCCAAAATCCTCATCATATCGGAAAAAACTCGTGTAGTTCTGGCTGATGTTTCGGTTCGCCGTCAGCTCAATTTTTAAATGCTTAATCGGCTCAATGTTTGCTCGGACATTGAACGTCTCTTGGAACGTTTCATTGTATTGCTGATTCTGGTTCGGTTGCTCGATCAACCATCCATTTTCTGCCGCTTCCAATGCAAAGTCTCCGACTTTCACCCCTTGCCAGTTGGTGTTTTGGTGGCCCAATACGAACAAAGCGCCCGGCGCAAGAAGCTGCTCATCCATTCCGACAAAACGCGCACGCTGGGCGTAGCCAGGCAAAAGGATTCCTTCATTTCGGGTGAATGATCCAGAGACGTTTTGAACGCTCATGATCAATCGGACAATGGTCGCGAGTGGATTCAGCTCGAGCTTGACTTTATCATCCTCATCCGCGTTACCAAAGCCATCCCGGTCTTCGTTTCGGATTTCGCTCCGAGATGGAGCGCGCCGTGGTGGATTCAATAGGTCCTTGACACCTGGAATCTTATTGTAGAGGTTCGTGAAATTCGCCTGGGCATTCAAACTCAGATTTCGCGAATTTTGAATCGTATGGCCTAAACTATCTTGGGAGAATGGCGCCCGGGTCCACTGATAACTTCCTTGGTAGCGAATATCGCTCGAGATGAAATTGATGATGGGCAACTTATCAAATGGCAGTTTGTACGAGCCCGTTACGTTGTGATTGTAATTTGTAATCTCACCCCCATTTTGGAGGTTGAACAAAACCGAATCTTTGTAAAGCTCATAGGAATCGGCATCTTCTCTGTTGATTTCGCCTCCAGGCTCACCCACCAGGGCCTGCGCAGTTCCCGTGTAGTCAAATTTCAATGCTTTGGTCAGGTCATATTTTAACGAATAATTCCGGGACCATTGCCAGGTCTTCATGACCTGAGTGTTGATCAGTAAGTTCGTCTCGACGCCTAAAAGTGCTTCTGTATTGTTTCGTACCCGGCTGGTTTCATAAATCCGATTCATTTCCGTTCCAACGGTGAATTGCTTCGGAAATAAATAAAAATTGAAGTCCGTGAGCCACTTCATGGATTCCAGCTTTCGTAAAAATCCAATCTTACTGAAGGGCTTGAAATTCTTAGGTGAATGCGAGAAATTGTAATTGAGTCCGGCGCGGTATTGTCGGTTTATTTGGAATTCCGTGTTGACGTCGCGATTCAGGGCTTCGATGTAGCTGAAGTTCGCTGAGAAATTCCCCGGGTCCAGCAGTTTGAGGAGCCCAATGTTATTCCCTCCGCCACCTCGAGCCGATCCACCCCCACGACCCGATCCTCCACCGCGAGCTGAACCCATGGCCATATCCGCTTTCGGGTCACCGTCATTCTTCCCTCCTTTTCCTCCTGAATCAGCACCTAAATCGCCTCGACCACCTGCTGCAGCGCCACCTCTGCCACGGTTTCTGTCACGCGAGCCTCCAGAACCGATTTGAGGATCAATTTTGATGTTTGAAAAGTTGATGGATTTCAACTGATTGACCGTCTGTGCATTTTTCTGCCGCTCCGATGACAAACCTTGCTGTTCCGCCATTTCGATATCCGGTGACAAAGGATCAAACTGAGGTGTCGATACTTGCTGAGAATAACCCAGGTACATGGGCATCGTCAAGCCCAACTTTTTGGGGAGCAACTTGCCGAGTTGAATCGTTCCAGAAGCATCCAATGATTGGATGGTCTCTCGTTGCCGCTCTTGAATCCGTTCTTCCAAGCCTCCAAAACCAGGGGTTGACATGTTGGCTGCAACGGCCACGTTTCCAAGGTCAGCGAGTTTAGCATTCATTTGAGCCGTTACCGCCCAACCTCCTTTCTGATTGAAGTCCGCTAACCGCATTTCATTGACCCAAACGATTCCGCATTTATCCAAGCCATCGTCATCGGAATCAAACGCATTATCATCCTTGTCCGGATTCCGGACACCGACCATGACCATGACAACATTGGCCAAGTTGGGATTGCCCTTCACCGCAAGGCGCGCGTTGTATTCAGAATCCATCCCCTCGTATTCCTCGAATAGAGGGAAACCCGATGGCCGCTCAATTTTCAAATTCTGCAGCTTGCGGAATTCGATGTCAATGTTGTTTTCAGCTGGCCAAATCAAATCCTCATCTCCTGTGTTCCAAGGAGTCACCTTCATGGGGATTTCATACTCGTAATAGTTGTTCTCGAAATCGTTCCCCAACCGGATGAAACAGGTCATATCATCATCCTCTAACGTTGTTCCATCAGGACCCGCTTCGGCGTGAACGTACATCCGCAATCGTTTGTACATCCGCATATCAAAGTTGATGTTGCGGTACGCACCCCGCGCGTCGCCGTCTCGGAGGCCGCATACGGCCATTTCGAGGGATTGTTCATTCAATCTGCGCTGATTGGCTGTCCCCACATCAATTTCGCGAAGGATGCCGGGAGGAGTGACATACGGCACAGGCTCTCGGTTGCCATTTTCCTCGATGTTCACCGCGCTGATCGTGAACGCTGTTGAAGAAGGATCCTCAGGCTCGATCTCCTGCGGACCGGCCAATGTGTTCAAGTAACGTCGCCATTCTCCCCGAATCAACTCGAGGCGAGCAAACCGCAAGGTCGCCGGCTCTGACCAACCTTTCATGAACATGCGAATAAAACGAATCGAGCGAAAATCCGTAATGCCTCCAATGCGAGAGTCGAATTCGCGGACAGGAATTTTGAACTGGTACCAGCGAATGGTGCGGTCCTCGTCATCGGCGGTGGTCACTACCTGTTCAAAGGTGTCCGTGATGTAATTGCTTCCAATGTTGAACTCCCCCAAATCTTGAGGCTTCAACGACACCTTGTACTGGTAATAGCTTTCAATGGTGGAAAGCGTAATGTCTTGGTTGATGTCCTCTGTATTGGGGATCGTTGTTGACGTGATGGGGTAGCCATCCGGGGAGCCCGTATTGGAATTGTTCTCGTAGCCATTGAACCGGCTGTAACGCTCGAGAATGGTTTCCTCATCTGCCTGTGCTTCCGGATTTCGGAAATAACGGAAGTTATCGCCTGAAGGGTCACTTGCAATTTGCGAATAGGCCTCCGGAGTAACCCAGTCTTGGACCTGGTTCAACCAATCCGCAAAAAAGCTTTGCTCTCCATCATCGGGAAGGCCATCCAAGCCAACGTCCTGCAAATCGTAATTGCCCGACGTGTTGTCAAATGCGTTGACAACATTGAATGTCGTTGGATCCGGATAGACTCCCCAGACCCCTTCCAGAGTGGGTAAATCCGGATTGTTTGAAGAAGGCAGTCCGTTTTCGTACGATAACTGACTGTCGTTCAGAACATCCTCTGAAACGTTCCCTAAATTGATGTAAAACTCTCCCCCTGTGACGTTTTCAGAATCTTCATTGAACGGATCCATTAACCAGAACTGGAGGTATTCAATGTTGGTCGACTCGAAATCAGTCGTTGTCAATGCCCGTTGGATTCCGCCCCAGCGGCTGCTGGGGTCCGCAAGTGACCCTTCCGGCGTCAGTCCCGCAGAAATTCCGTTCGCCCCTTCTGGCTGCTCATAGTTGTAAGGTCCTCGACTCTCCGGTCGAAATGTCAAGTCCAAGGTGGGAATATTTGGAGGAGTCCCTGTCGGCAACTCCCGATTCGGGAATACCTCTCCTTCGAGCACCTCACGTGTTCGGTGGTCGCTCTTGATTTCCGCACTCACTTGACCGTCCTCCAACCCTGAGCCTCGAAAAAACTGCGGGTCAACCGTATACCAGCTGAGTGCGGCACGGTTGTAATTGTAGAGCAGACTGTCCTCGAAATTTCCCTCTGGGAATAACGCAGTTTGAAGTTTGGGCGTGGACGCCAAAAACCAGCGATTCACCGAGCGGATGTCGATGGCCGATTGGCTGCCTTCAAAATCGTCGATGTAGGCATTTCCATCCTGACCAATTGCCCGGCTGTGACCTGGGATGAGGTAGGCTGCTTCTGCAGCAATGTCAATGCTAGAACTCGCACTCGTCTCATAAAACGGCAACGCATCAATCAATTCCGTTAAAAATTGGCTTTCACCTTGGTACTTGAAATCGGCACCTACGATGGAGTTGTTCACGGGCTCATTCCCGATGTTGACCTTCTGCGTCAAAGGACGTTCACGCAGATTCAACATGGTCGCTCCCATACTGAACCGATCACTGAGCGCATAATCAAACCTCGTCCCCATCATGGTTTTGGTTTGAATGCTAAAGAGTGAATTACTCTCCAACGATACTTTGATATTACGGCCCGACTCGAGCAAACCATCGTTGATGATTCGGACGCGACCCAACTGGTAATCGACCGTGTAATCTTGGTTTTCAATTAGCCGAACACCGCCCGCAGTAACGTTCACCGAACCCTCTGGGATGTTCATAGCTTGCAAGGCGATTTCGCTGCTTGTCTGACTTTGGAATTCACCTTTGATTCGGAACCGATTCAGCGATGGAATCTGCTGGGCCGCCGTTTTGGTGCTGTCGTACAGCGGCTGAAACACGATGGTCTGAATCAAACTCTGAGCCAAATCCGGGTTGTCAACACGCGCCTCAATTTCGCGTTTCAAATTTGAACCAAACGGTTCCGTCGACGGGAAGAAAATCCGGCCATTCTGGCTATGAATGGTCCCGCCTGCAGTTGCCGCATTGTCCACAAAATCAAACACCCCATCCGGCTGTGTCATGCCATTGATATCCAACCGGTCCATTCCCAACAACTGCAGCAGCAACGTACCGTCGAGTGGATTGCGAGGAATGTAATTGAGGTCCACGCCCGTCGCGGGATCATTGTACCAGATGTTCAAACGAAAATTTTCTTCACTCAGTCCGAACGCCTGCATCGAGTAGACGTTTTTCATCATGATGCGCCACAATGGTGACTGAGCACCGTTGCTCAAAGTCAATTGCGTAATGCTCGATTTCAGCATTTTCAGCATCAAGGCATCCGGCGCGCTGTAACCATCTTGAGAAAGTGTTCCGACCTGATACGTCTCCCCATTCATGGTGTAT
The DNA here is from genome assembly GCA_002292325.1 of Flavobacteriales bacterium UBA979. GTDB lineage: Bacteria > Bacteroidota > Bacteroidia > Flavobacteriales_D > Sanyastnellaceae > UA16. The sequence continues at coordinate 17,973 of DBBR01000056.1, forward strand.
TCATACGAGACAGCAAGCACCTCAGCATTGTTTAGGGCCTGACGCAAAGAGATAAATCCGAGCCGAGAATTGAAGGTATACTCCGTCGGCGCAAGCTTCCGAGCATTGCCTACACGCTCGTAGTGGATACCTTGAGTCAAACCCAAATTCATCGATGCGATGGCTCCATTGGCACCGGTGAAACCCAATACATTGGGATCATTCACCATCATCTCAAAGAGCTCGTTGTTGCCGTTTGTCGGGTTGCGTGCTTCGGCAATGGTCAACGACGGATCATCCACCAAGTCTGCCACCGGCAGATTAGATGAAATGTAATCCGGATGTTCACCAACGTCGGTGAAGCCAATGATGTTTCTGACATCCTGGGTGTTCGCTTGGGTATTGACCACCCATACTTCAATCCGCGTGATGTTCACCCCTGAATTTGGAACGGGCAAGCTCCGCATGGCTTGATCGTATTGATCCAAGAAATACTGAGAAAGAAAGTAGTGTCGGTTCGCTTCATAATCGTCGGCTCGAATGTCAAACTCCTGCGTCTGCGCGCCTCCCTCGACTTCAATTTCCTTTCGCTCACCTTTTTGCTGCGAAAAAACGGTGGTGTTGTACAGGCGTCCCCACTGGGTTTCCAACTTGACTCCAAACAGACTCTGACTGCCCGTTATGAGGGTTCCAGGCAATGGCATGGAAATGTGTCCTGCCTCAAAATTCTTCAGGATATCGTCCTCCTCTCCTTGGAAGCCAATGTTCATTTGATTCTCAAAGTCGAAAAGCGCTTCCGTATTGTAATTGGTCCCCAGGTCAATCTTGTCGCCGATTTTACCTCCTATGTTCAACTGGATCCGCTGATCGAAGTCAAACGTGGTAATCCTTCGCTGGCGTTCAGGGATTCGAGGGTTCTCCGTATCCGAAATGTTGACGCCGAAGGTCAATTCTGCTGAGCCTTGTGGCTTGATTTCGATTTCATTGCTCCCAAAAATCGTCTCAAACAACTCGCTGTCGACGGTTAATTTGGGGGCAAAGGCCCGATCGGCCTCATCGTCCTCGGTTTGAAGTTCATTCCAATATTCCGTGAGATTTCCGGTAATGTCGTAGTTGAGGAACTCGTCCAAGGTGAGAAATGTCGTTGGACGATATAGCAACGTGTCTCCAATGCGCTGTTGAATGCTATACAACCCTGTCGTCTCATCAAAAATAGTCTCGTACGTGAAGTTCTCCGGCCAAGCAAAGTCAAATCCTGCTGGGGATTCTATGGGGTTGTAAGCATCTTCTCCTCCAAAAGGAAAAGGCAAGTTAATTTCAATGGAATCTCCAGCTACAGTTGACTGCGCAGCAACAGAACAAGAGGCTATGAGTCCCATGCACATCAAAAGAAACCGGCTCGGATTCAATCTTCTGCCTCCCATCATAGTCGCTTCAATGCGTGTTTAATCAATTCTTCTACCGTTGACATGCCCGGTGTTTCCTTGAGAACTTGGTCCAGTGTTTTTTCACAACGGCCTCGGTCGAAACCAAGCGTCGTGAGCGCTAATAACGCCTCTTGTCGGAGATTATTGCCTCGGGCTGCACTTCCTCCCGAAACGACTGCTGCACCTGTATCCAAGGCTCCCAATTTATCCTGCAAATCGATGATAATTCGCTGCGCTGTTTTTGCCCCAATGCCCTTTACGGACTTCATCGCATCCACATCTCCAGATTGAATCGCTTGCCTTGCGTCCTCTACATTCATGGCGCTCAAAATCATCCTAGCCGTGTTCGCCCCAACTCCACTTACGCCAAGCAATAAAAGGAATAATTCCCGCTCTTCAGGTCGGGCAAATCCGTACAGCAATTGCGCATCTTCCCGCACGACCATGTGTGTATTCAGGAATACATTTTCATCACTTCCGAGCTGTTCGTAGGTGTTCAGACTAATGTGCACTTGGTATCCTACGCCAGCGCATTCAACGACCGCATAAGTTGGGGTCTTCTCAATCAATCTTCCTCTTAGGTGATGAATCATCCGCGGTCCTTTATTTGTGCATCCACAACGGCCAATCTTACCATATCGTGTATTTCTCGGACAGACGAGCCCATTTGAAGTATGTGGAACGACTGACGCATTCCCAAAAGAACAGGTCCTTGAACCTCAATGCCTGCCATTTCTTGGAGCAATTTGTACGAAATATTGCCTGCAGCCAAACTCGGAAAAATAAGGGTATTAACTCGCTTATTGTGGAGGCTTGAAAAAGGGAAGGACTCTGCCAACAGTTCATCGTTGAGTGCAAAATTAGCTTGAATCTCTCCGTCAACAATCAAGTCCGGGTGGCGCTCTTTTAAAATCCGCGCCGCTTCGGCCATTTTTGCTGCATCCACTCCTTCAGCCGAACCAAAGTTGGAATAACTCAATAGGGCGATGCGAGGAACAATGCGCAAATTGCGAACTGCTTTGGCGGTCAATACGGCAATGGAAACAATCTCCTCCGCTGTCGGATTCAAGTTTACGGTCGTGTCTGCAAAAAACATCGGTCCACGCTTGGTTTCCAAGATGTACATGCCTGCTACTTTATCTACCCCATCCGCTTTTCCAATGACCTGAAGCGCTGGGCGAATGACACTCGGATACGTGCGTGTTAAACCGGAAATGAGTGCGTCTGCTTGACCACTGCGCACCAGCATCGCTCCAAAATAATTTCGCTGACGCATCAATCGTTCGCCTTCGCGTGCCGTCAACCCATGGCGCATGCGAAGCTGGAAAAACTCTGCCCCAAATTGACAACGGCGTTCATACTCCTCATCCGCACGAGGATTGATCACTTCCACCCCTTCTAGCTCCAGACTGTGTTCTTCAATCAAGCCTTCAATGACCGAGCGACGACCCAATAAAATAGGTTGAGCAATTCCCTCCTCCAAGGCCTGTTCTGCAGCCTTCAACACCCGGTAATGATCCGCTTCTGCGAAGACAACACGTTTCGGAGATTTTTTCGCGCGATTTCCAATGGTCCGGGAAAAGCCGGTGTCGTAACCGATTCGATCCAGCAATTCCTTTTTATACCCTTCCCAATCGGTAATGGATTTCTGTGCCACGCCCGATTCCATCGCTGCTTTCGCAACTGCGGGAGCGACGTAGGTGATCAACCGAGGATCAAGGGGTTTTGGAATGATCAGCTCCTTGCCAAAAACAAATGATTGATTTCCGTATGCCTCAGACACCTCATCGGGCACGTTTTCTTTGGCCAGCTCCGCAATGGCGCGGACAGCAGCAAGCTTCATGGCGTCATTGATCGAACTTGCTCGTACGTCCAATGCTCCTCTAAAGATGAAAGGGAAGCCCAATACGTTATTGACTTGATTGGGGTGGTCCGAACGACCCGTCGCCATGATAATGTCCTCTCGAACATCCATGGCGGCGTCATAACCGATTTCTGGATCGGGATTGGCCAGGGCAAAAACGATGGCGTTTTCTGCCATGCTCTTGACCATCTCAGCTTTCACCAAACCTCCTTTGCTCAATCCTAAAAACACATCCGCGCCTTCCATCGCTTCGGATAGTCCAGCGTAACGCCGGTCTGTCGCATATTTCTGCTTCGATGCATCCAAGCACTCGCGTGCCGTGTTCACATGGCCTTTGCTATCAAACACATCCACCTGACCAATGGACATTCCAAGCTGCTCATACAAGTCCAAACAACTCATTGCAGCAGCTCCGGCGCCACTCACCACAATGCGCACTTGATCAATGGACTTGTTGGCCAACTCCAATGCATTCAGCAGCGCTGCCGAGGAAATAATGGCCGTTCCATGCTGGTCATCATGCATAACCGGGATATCCAGCTCCGCTTTGAGACGACGCTCTATTTCAAACGCCTCAGGTGCCTTGATGTCTTCGAGGTTGATTCCCCCAAACGTCGGAGCAATGGCCTTGACGGTCGCAATGAATGCCTCTGCATCCGTGGCATCCACCTCAATGTCAAACACATCGATGTCGGCAAACACCTTGAACAACACCCCCTTGCCCTCCATAACAGGTTTGCTCGCTTCGGGCCCGATGTCACCCAATCCCAACACGGCAGTACCGTTGGTGATAACAGCGACGAGGTTGCCTTTGGCCGTGTATTTGTAGACGTCTTCCTTTCGTTCTGCAATGCGTAAGCAAGGCTCTGCCACGCCTGGACTATAGGCCAATGCAAGATCCTTCTGAGAACTGTAGGGTTTGGTTGGAATAACTTCAATTTTTCCCTTCCTTCCCTGGCTGTGGTAATCCAAAGCCGCTTTTTTGCTCGATGAGTTCATCGCTATCGCTCTTCTTTCCGCGCTTTCTGCAGCAACGCGCGTTATCTCACCAAAAAACGTTCCGACGCAAATGCTCCATCTGGCGCGGCTATCGTCAATATGTAAACTCCTGCGGTGTATTGAGCCGCGTCAATGTATACGATACCATGTTGTGCCCGCAACTTTTCTTGCTCGATCAATTGACCACTCGCATTGTGGATCGTCAACATCGCGCTAGACGCTCCGTTCAAATGATATGGAAAAGACGAGATGCCCGTCACCGGCTGAGGAAAAACCGGAGACGCCTCAACCGAAGTCTCCGTCATATTCAAGGCACAGTTATCTGCATCCAAGCAAAAAATTACCTGCTGACACGTTCCCGCAGCAATATCATCCGCTGGATGAAAGCAGTAATCAAACGCTGTCACTCCCGCCACTCCTGCCGGATAATAATCGATGATGAACGTCGTGTCCGTTTCGTTGGGCGCCAACTGTACCATGAACCCTGCCGTTGAAAATGAGCTTGTGGTTCCGTAATCGTAGCACAACGGACCCCAGCAAAAGCGATCGTATGCCCCCGGGTTATCTGGATTATAGGGCAAGTTGTAAGGACTTACGAGTTGGACAATGGACCGTGTTACCATTAGGTTCATCGTATCATTCGTCAGATTTGTAACGTCCCAGTGCAGCGCAATTTCTTCGGTCTCTGGATCGTCCAGCGATCCTTCAAACACTTCGATGGGATCCACCAACGTGGGTTGAGCAAACGCCACTCCAGCGGTTAATGCGATCCCCAAGAAAGCAAAAATAAAAGGCATGTTATTCCGATTCATGGCGCCGAAGATACCTCGATTGGCGTGGAATTTGTAACCACAAAACGACAAGCTTTCATCTGATTCATCTTAATTTGTCCAACGAAACCTGAAACAAGACCTTTTCTCATGACCATTGCAATCAAAAATGCCGCAATCATCGCATGCCTCGGCATGTTTTGTTCTGGGGTTTTCGCCCAAGCCCTGCCGGGTGTTCAGCTCAAGAACCTCGATGGCGAGTCCATTAACACACGCCAACTATTGACTGAAGGGCAGCCGACCTTGATTTGCTTTTGGGCAACATGGTGCAGCCCATGCAAGCGAGAATTGAATAATTATGCGGAGCTCTATGAAGATTGGCAGGATGAAACTGGTGTCAACATTGTTGCAGTAAGCATCGATGATCAGCGCAGCATTCGCCGGGTGGCGCCCTATGTCAATAGCGTGCTGTGGGATTACGACGTTTTGCTGGATCCCAATAAAGATTTTGCACGCGCGATGCAAGTCGTCAATGTGCCACACACATTTTTGGTGAACGGCGATGGTGAGGTGGTCTGGCAGCACAATAACTACTCAGATGGAGACGAAGAAGAAGTGTATGAGCAACTCTTGAAACTCGCGGAATGAAACGAGTTTTTCTTCTAGCGGCCTCCATCGGCGTGGTCAGCGCGGTCGCATATGGGCAATCGGAAGAACAAAGCACTGGCTCCGTCACAGGCAATGTCCAAATGCTCTGGCAATCGTACAGTGAAGACCCGGTAATTGGTGCCATTGTGCCCCCTGAAAAAACGGGGTTCAATGCTTACGGAAACCTCATTTACAATCAAGGAGGGTTCAGTGCTGGTATGCGCTATGAATCGTATCTCAGTGCGGTCTTGGGATTCCCTGGTCGATTCAAAGGCAGCGGCATTGGATACCGCTACGCCCGCTACGCTGACCCAACGGGAAAGGTGGATTTTACGGTTGGAAATTTCTATGAGCAATTTGGAAGTGGCATCGTGCTGCGGTCTTACGAAGAACGTGCACTTGGCATAGACAATGCCTTGGACGGGGTAAGGTTGATTTTACGTCCTGTCAATGGGATTGAAGTCAAAGCCTTGTATGGAAGGCAGCGCCTTGATTTTGATAGCCGCCTCATCAATGGGCCAGGAACAGTCCGAGCAGTCGATGGCACACTCGATTTAAATAGCCTTTTGGAATCCAAAGGCGGTCTAGATTGGAAGACAAAAATCATGCTCGGCGGAAGTTTCGTGAGCAAATTTCAAACAGGAGGGACCATCGCTAAAGACTCCTTATTGCTGGAACTCCCCGAAAATATCGGAGCTTGGTCTTATCGCATTGATGCGATGCGCAATGGCTGGACCGCTGGCATTGAATATGCTGGGAAAATCAACGACCCCAATGCGGATAACGGTTACACCTACCGCAATGGGGAGGCTCTTCTATTCAACCTTGGCTACACCCAACGGGGCCTAGGCATCAGCCTTTCGGCCAAAACGGTAGACAACATGAGTTTTCGCTCTGACCGCGATGTCTTGCTGTTTGACCTGCCCATCAATTACATCCCTGCGATCACGCAACAGCACACGTACAACCTAGCTGCCACCCTTTACCCCTATGCCACGGTAATTTCCGGTGAATCGAGTGCCAGCGCAGAAATCTTCTATTCCATTCCCAAAGGGACGAAGTTGGGAGGCAAGTACGGAACCAAACTCAGCGCAAACTTTGCCGCAGCAAACGGACTTGACACCACGCAACTTGCTGGAGTCGAGGGGGTGGTCTATGGATATGAACGCAATTCGTGGAGATTTGGGCCGAGCAAGTTCGTTCGTGATTTCAACATCCAAATCAGTCGCAAAGAATCGAAAAATTTCAAGTGGAAATACACGTTTTATAACCTCGAGTTTAATACCCTCGCCACCCCAGTGACCACGACATTCAAAGGAATCGTTTACGCCGATATTCATGTTCTGGAGACGCAAGTCAAAACCCGAAAACGTCAGAGTCTTCGAACCGAATTCCAAGCCCTTTTTACTGACCAAGACAAAGGCGATTGGGGCACCGTTCTGGCCGAATACACGTGGAGCCCACACTGGTTTGCGAGCGTGATTGATCAATACAATTTTGGAAACCCCGATCCGGATGCTCGCGTGCACTATTTATATGGTGCAGTGGGTCGCATCGATGGACCTCACCGGCTGTCTATTGGGTACGGAAAACGAAGGGAAGGCATCTTTTGTATCGGCGGAGTTTGCCGCGCAGTTCCTGCGTCCAATGGATTTGAGATCAATTTCTCATCGAGTTTCTGATGACTTTACAGTCAATGCCTTATTTTTGACGGAACATAGAAATTTCAAATCAACCAATTCGTACGAACATGAAGCACTTTTACGCCTTGCTTGCCGCCCTCATGTTGGGGACAGCATCTTTCGCGCAGTTACCAGATGGTAGCATCGCCCCAGACTTCACCGCCACAGACATCAATGGCGTTGAGCACAACCTTTACGACCTCCTAGACGAAGGAAAGAAGGTTATCCTTGATTTCTCCGCAACTTGGTGCGGACCATGCTGGAGCTACCACACCAGCGGTGTTTTTGAAGAATTACACAATACCTACGGCCCTGACGGAACAGATGAGTTGCACATCTTCTACATTGAATCCGACGACTCAACAACCGATGCCGATCTCAACGGAACAGGTACGGCTACGCAAGGTGACTGGGTAACCGGCACAGAGTATACCATCATCGACAATGGCGGAGACATCTTCGATTCTTACAATGGAGCGTATTACCCTACGATTTACACGGTTTGCCCAAATCGCATTCTGACGGAATCAGGACAAGTTGGTACTGCCGAGCATGCCGCTATCTTCCAAGCGAACGATTGTGCAGCGGCTACACTCGCGAACGATCCAGCTTTGTTGAACTACACCGGTGGAACAACTGCTT
>DBBR01000007.1 GCA_002292325.1 Flavobacteriales bacterium UBA979
TTCGACTCCCGCCGGCTCCACCATAAAGTGTAAGTGACTGTTATTTAGTCACTTGAGATTTGGGTTTCATTTTGTGAGGCTCAGTGTTTTCAGGGGTTTCGGTAGCATGTTGAACACCAAAAAGGAATCATTGGAGGAATCATTGTTTAGGAAAAAGGAATCATGAGCCTCAGGCAGTCCTGATTGTATATGCGCTAAAAGAGTAAAATTTATTTGTCCCTATTTTGCAGTCGCCCATTAAACAGTACCCGCTTTGAAAAAGGATAAGAAAAACCAGCCCTTTACCATTTCCAACCTCAAATTTTTAATTGAGAAGGGGAGATTGAATTTTAATCCTCGTTACCAGCGAGGCTTTGTCTGGAAGGCATCGCAGAAGGAGCTGTTAATTGACTCTTTGATCTTGGGTTATGATGTGCCCAAGCTCTATTTCCATGACAATCCGGAGTACAGTGCGCCAGATATTGATTTTCAATACGATGTTGTTGATGGGCAGCAAAGGCTGAGGACCATACAAGGATTCCTTGAGGGAGAAGTCAAGCTGCCAAAAGAAGCGGATGACTATAAAGGTGAGGTTTTGAAATCGAAGAAGTTTGATGATTTGTCGGACGACCTTCAAATGGAGTTCTTGAACATGACCTTGGACATTGTGATTCTCAACGATGGTTATGTTCAAGAGGATATCGAAGACATGTTCTCAAGGTTCAATAATGGGGAGCCTTTGAATGCTCCCGAAAAGAGGAACTCCTTGCCAGGGAACTTCAAAAATGTTGTCAATGACTTGGCAAATTCTTCCATCTTTTTACGTTGCATCTTGTCGAAGAGAGGAGGTGCTGCAGACGCGGTTGCTAAAATTTTGCACGTGCGAATCAATGGCTCTATTACGGGCATCAGTGCTCCTGCATTGAGAAAGCGGTATTTGGACAATCAAGGCATCACGGATAAAAGTCCTTTTGTTCTTGAAACAAAAAGAGCTTTGAATTTCCTGGGGCGTGCCTTCAAAGCGTCGAACAATCCAGACCCTCGGCTGAAGAAGTGGGCAATTTTGACTTTAGCGGAGGTAGCGGCCGAGATGAATAAAGATTATGCTTTGAAGGATTTTGAAGCGGAGTTTGCAAACGCATTTTTAAAGTTTGAGGCAGAAAGGATTGCGAACAACGAGTTGGATGATTCAGAACAAGATTCCACTTATTCAGAAGTGACAAATGCAACTCGAGGTGATAGTCAAGCCTTTGCTCAATTCCGATTTGATAAGCTCAGAGACTTCATTATTCGAGAGATTGAAGAGTTGCCATTGAAAGACAGTCAAAGGGCATTCACCCTCGAGCAGCGACAGGCCATTTATCACTTGGGTGGAGGAGTCTGCGCGAACAGCAATTGCCAGAAAGAGGTCGAATTCAGCGAGTTTCATGCAGATCACGTCCTGCCATTTGTGAAAGGTGGGGAGACGAAGCTTAGTAATGGTCAAGTTCTGTGTGCGCCATGTAATCTCAAGAAGTCAGCCTCCGTTCAGGATTCCTGAGGCTCTGATCGGGTAGCTTGATCCATCTTCTTGTGGATTGCACATGCAAGGGATCATCTCAGGAATCATCTGATGTCAACCTTCTGAGATGTCAGTGATTGCTGGGCATCTCAAGGGGGTGCCAGACTCCCGCCGGCTCCACTTAGTGACCAGTAAGCTCGAGAACTGGGAAGCAGTTCAGGCCCTCTGACGAGCGCTGGTTTCAAGCTCGCTTGGAAACAAGCGATCGAGGAAGGGCAAGCGCGTCAGCGCTCGAGCATGGTTCCCTCTTCGGGAAAGTCGGGAACAATGACCGCAGGTCAGAAACCCCGCCAGCTCCACCAGGGAGGGCTTCATCGATGAGGTGTACCAGCGACTACCAGCCCACCGAACGATGGTGGATGCCTACTGGGATGTGGAGTATGATCACATGATCTTCTTCAACAGGCACCGATACAGCGAGCACGACAGCTTTAAGACGTTGCTGAGTAAAGCGAGGAGGAAGAGGGGCTAGTCTTTGATGCAGCGAACGGCATTACCGTTATGAGGATTATCATGGTCACGTTCGACACCATCATTATTCTCTAATAAATTTCGCAACCAAACATCATAACCACTATTTGTCGAGCTCCAATTTTTTGATTTTCCACCATCAAATAATCCATCGCTTCCTCGACGACCATAGCTCGGGAAACCTCCAAAGCCAGTGTAATTTGATCCATTCCATGATGGATTGTCTGAAGACGATGCCTTCAGGCCGTCACCGTGCGTGCCTCTTATCCCGCTTACATCTGACAATTCGGGGTTCATGCCAAGTGAAATCTCCAAATCATTCCATTCGCTGTCAGTAGGAACATGCCAGTTAATGGGGCAGATTTTCCGATCATCTGTCACAGCATAACCGTTGTATGTGTGGTAAATGAGATTTAACGAATCATTCGCGAAAATTGCACGTGCCCCTGAAGAGGTAGTGGTCCATTCTGAATTGCTGAGATTAATGGGAATCGAATCTCCATTCTGGTAAAACTCTGTCCTTAAATTCTCCGCAAACCAACACTGCTCACCAATCTGCACCGTAGCGTAATCGTAACCGTGGTAATTCATCGGGTCGCCGCACGTGAATTCGACTGTTTCAGGTTCCNNATTCCATTAAATCGTTGATTCCAACAACTCCATCAAAATCGAGGTCTTCAGGGCAAGTGACTTCTATTGGAATGCATCCGCCTAATTCAGCATCCCAAACTGTTCCTTCAAGGCAACACCCTGGCCCAGGACAACACGTGTAGTCGCACGCCTCGCCCACGCATTCCGCCAGTGCATTGTAGTTGCAGGCCTCTGGCTCCATGCAGCCAGAAGGAATGCAGCTCCCGTCATCGAGATTGGCCTCTTCTGAGTAGTTGCACGCCGTCGGGTCCTCGCAGCCATAGGTTGCTGAGGAACCACCGCAAGGGTTGTTGACATCGATGACCACGTCGATGTTGAAGGAGGAGTTCACTTGGGCTGCGACTTCCTCGGCAGTGAAATCGAGGACCTGCAAAACGACGTTCTCACGGAAGAGGCAGGGATTGAGTCCCATTTCGTAGTCGGCACCTTCCAGGACACGAATTCTGGAGATCTCTCCGAGGAAATAATGAGCGTCGTAACCGTTGCTGTTGTTCCAGACGAATCGCCCGATGGTTGGATACCATCCATTGTTCATGTTGCCGAGCTCAACGGTCGATTCCTGCTGGATGAGGTAGCCATTGACGAAAAGTGAAACGGTGTCGGTTTCCCAGTCGACGATGTAGACCATGTCATACCACAGGTCTTCCTCGATGGGACAAGTCACCGTCACATCGACGCCTTGACTGGTTGTGATGCGGCAATTGATTCTGGCGTCATCAGGCTCTCCGCGCAGGTCCAAATTGAATCCCTTGTTGCCGGACCCTTGGGCCGCTCCCTTCGCAAGGAGTGTTTGATATCCGCAGCACTCGTTCAGCGTGCTGAGGTCGGTAGGGCGGAACTGAACGTGAGCGGTGAAGGAGGATTGGCCGAAATTCAGGAAGTCCGCATCCGTCATCCAGATGTGGTCGTCACCATCAAACACGCCGGCAGTAGCGGTTGGGTTTGGAAGGCTTGCCTCATAAACAGTTTCAATCTCTGCTGCGGTCAAGGCCCGGCCCCAGAGGGCGATGTCGTCGAGTCGGCCTTGGAAGGGTGCGCTGTTGTTGGCTTCATCGCCAATGAGCATCTCGCCTGCCGTAGCGGAAATCGACCCGGATGCCGGGGCGGGGGCGCCGACGGCTTCGCCATCGAGGTAAAGCTGAATGGTGGTACCGTCGTATACGGCGGTGAAGTGAGACCACTCGGCCCACTGAGATGTCGCAAAGTCCACCGAGGCCGAATGGAAGCCATCTGAAGTGATGAGGTCGAATCGGAGGAATTCATCGGTCACCGAATGGTCCAGCTTGAAGGTGGCCCCGCCGGCCGGCCACTCCGACAGCAAGACGGAGTAAGGGGCGGGATTGTCAGACTGGATCCAAGCGGAGAACGTCAGCGCCGTTTGACCGATGAAAGGGCTTCCTGCGGTGGAAATGCGGTCCGTTCCATCGAAGGCGTATGCATTGGAGGCCGCTCCCGTTCGGTCTTCGGTGAGCTCTGCCCCATCGACGGTGCCATCCAGTCCATTGCTGGACTCATCGTCTGCATTCCCATTAAACGGATACCAC
>DBBR01000019.1 GCA_002292325.1 Flavobacteriales bacterium UBA979
CAATAACGGCTGGGATGGATTGTATCCTGTTTTGAACAATTATGTCGATGGCGCTCCAACTGAGCCCTACGATAGCTCTCCTTGGCAGTGGTGGAATGTTGCAGTTACGCAAGCAGTCGATGCGGCGAACGGAACCAACATTGCTGCAACCCAATTGACGTTGAACCCAACCATGGGGCCTGAAGAGGCCATGGTTTGGATTGATCAGATTCAAGATTACACAGCGCCTCGTTTGGCCGCAAGCTTGGAAGTGGTTGCCCTCGGGCCTGGTTGCAACGATGAGGCGGCTTGTAACTACAACGCCCTCGCGACGTCAGACGATGGAAGTTGCATCTATGCAGAGGAAGGGTTTGACTGCGACGGAAACTCGCTTGTTGTGATGGGTTGCACCAGTGCAATCGCCTGCAACTACAACGGCGCAGCAACGGATGATGACGGAAGTTGCGATTTCAATGAATCTTCTACCATTGCCACAGGCGCGGAGGTTGTATGGTTGGTAGGTGTCACACTTTCAGGAACTGAAAATGAAATCTACGCTGCAGATTGCGAAGCGGCAGGAGGAGTTAATCCGAATGTTGCCTTGAACGGTGTGTTCTTAGGAGACGGAACGGATGGCCCGATGAGCCTTTCTAACATCACTGACCAAACAGGCGGTTTACTTGCCGATTTACAATTGCTTGCAGGTTTGGCGGACATTTCTTTCTGCGGAAACCTGATCCGCTTTGTAGATCCGATCACCGGCGGTACGGTGGTTTTGAGTGAAACAAATGGTGTTTGGCAATCAGCTGTACCAATCATTGGTCCAAGTTATTTGTGGGCCGCTCCTGTGTCCGCCTTCAACATGGGCTGTGGTGATCCGATGGCCTGTGGATTCACAGATTTCTGCGACCTCAGTGTTGCTTGTGATTACACGGATACAGATGAAGATTCGGTTCTTGACTGCCAAGAGGTTGTTGGATGCCAAGATGCGTCTGCAGACAACTATGACGAGAATGCGACGGATGCAGGCGACTGCAACTACAACGGCTGCATGGATGCTTCCGCTCAGAATTATGAGCCCGGAGCCAACGTAGACGATGGAAGTTGTTCTTACTTGGTTTCGTTCAGAGTGAACATGTCCAACGAGACGGTTTCCGCTGCAGGTGTCCACCTCGCTGGTGGCTTCCAAGGATGGGATCCAGGTGCAACGGCTGTTCCTTACATCGGATACGGTGTGTATGAATTGGTGATCCAATTGCAACAAGGAACGTACGAGTACAAATTCATCAACGGTGACGAATGGGGCATGGATGAAAGTGTAGGCGATTGCGGAATCGGTGGCAACCGGGTGATCACAGTATCGAGTAACACCCTTACTTCCGGTGCGTGCTTCAATAGTTGCGACCAGTGCCCAGGATGCACAGATCCAGCCTATGCAGAATACAATCCATTCTCTGCAACGGACGCCAGCTACTGCTTGAGTGCAATTGCGCCAGGTTGTACCTATGAAGATGCTGAGAACTATGATGCTTCAGCAAATTCTGATGACGGGTCGTGCACATTTAATGCAGGTTCATGTCCGGGAGATTTGAATGGCGACGGTTCGGTGGGAACACCTGATTTGTTGTCCTTCTTATCCAATTTTGGAATTTCCTGCGAATAATCGCTTGAAACGAGATGAGGAAAAAAGGGGAGATCACAATCTCCCCTTTTTTTGGCGCAATTATTGAATTAGAAATGCGCCAAGTGTGAAATTGTCTCAATTTTGAGCAATCGCACCGGAGCTAATTTCTTTGTGTTTATCTTTAACCTTGAAAATTAAGTCAGCTATGAAACAAATTTTGACAGCATGTGTGCTCCTCGTGGGCATGGCGACAGCGATGGCGCAAGGACCTTCCATCGCACTAGACAAGGACGTGCACGACTATGGTACAATCACGCAGGGTGCAGATGGCGGATGCCAGTTCACTGTGACGAATGATGGAACAGAGCCGTTGATCATGTCCCGTTGCAAAGGATCATGTGGATGCACTGTTCCAAAATGCGACAAAGATCCGATCATGCCAGGAGCCACTTCGGTCATCAATGTTCGATACGATACGAAACGCATTGGCCCAATAAACAAAAGCGTAACCATTACATCCAATGCCAGCAATGAACCCACGAAGGTGATTCGCATCAAAGGCAAGGTGGAAGCTGCGGACGCTGGAAATACAGGTGGCGCACCTGTTAAACCAACTTCAGTAGGAGCTCCAGTAAATAAGGAGTAAAGCCACAGACATTTTAGGACAGATGTCCTTTTGAGAAGTCGTTTCCCTTCGTGGCGGAACGACTTCTTTTTTGTCCGATTTTTGCCACGACTAAACGGAATGCAATAGATGGAGTTACCTACGACATACGATCCAGGCGCGAGTGAAGAGAAGTGGTACGCGTACTGGTTGGAGCACAAGTTTTTCGAATCCAAACCCGACGAAAGGGAGCCTTATACGGTTGTCATTCCACCGCCCAACGTGACCGGTGTGTTGCACATGGGGCACATGTTAAACAATACGATCCAAGATGTTTTGGTTCGACGGGCACGGATGATGGGAAAGAATGCTTGTTGGGTCCCCGGAACGGACCATGCATCCATTGCGACTGAAGCAAAGGTCGTGCGGCGCTTGCGCGAAAAGGGCATCAAAAAGTCAGATCTTTCCCGTGATGCATTTTTGGAGCATGCCTGGGAATGGACGCATGAGCATGGGGGCATAATTTTGGAGCAGCTCAAGAAACTCGGGGCGAGCTGTGATTGGTCACGAACGCGTTTTACCCTCGATGATGGGTATTCCGATGGAGTCATCGATACCTTCATCGATTTGCATGAAAAAGGCTTGATTTATCGAGGAAAGCGCATGGTACATTGGGATCCTGTCGCGCAAACTGCTTTGAGCGATGAAGAGGTGATCCATACGGAAGAGAATGGCAAGCTGTATTATGTGCGGTACGAAGTTGTGGATGCTCCTGGAGAGTTTTTGACCGTTGCGACTACCCGTCCGGAAACGATTATGGGCGACACGGCAATTTGCATTCATCCTGAGGATGAACGATTCACTCATTTGCATGGCAAGCGAGCTCGTGTTCCTTTGAGCGACCGGGAGGTACCCATTATTCTGGATGATTACGTGGACCGAGAATTTGGGACCGGATGCCTGAAGGTAACGCCTGCTCATGACGTGAATGACTACGACTTGGGCCAAAAGCACGGACTGGAGTCCATTGATATATTCGACGCAGACGCCAAGCTCAACGCGCACGGTGGACAATTCGCAGGACAGGATCGATTCGAAGCACGAAAGTCGGTCGAAGGTGCACTGAATGAATCCGGACACTTAGTCAAGACAGAAGATTACACGAACAATGTTGGTCGTTCAGAGCGCACAAATGCGGTGATTGAGCCGCGTTTGTCCCTGCAGTGGTTTCTGTCCATGAAGGAATTGTCCAAGCCTGCATTGGATCATGTAATGGATGGTACCATTCAATTTCATCCGCCCAAGTTCAAAAATAGCTACCGCCATTGGATGGAAAATGTGAAGGATTGGTGTGTCAGCCGCCAATTGTGGTGGGGGCATCGCATTCCTGCTTGGTTCTATGGTGAGGGACCGGAGGATTTTGTCGTCGCCAAAACAGCGGAAGAAGCCTTGTCAAAGGCCCGTGAAAAGTCTGGAAACCCGGCGTTGATTGCTTCGGCCTTGCATCAGGATGAGGATGTAATGGATACGTGGTTCAGCAGTTGGTTGTGGCCCATTCAGGTGTTTGATGGACTGAATACAGAAGAGGAGGTCAGTTACTATTATCCTACAGCAGATTTGGTGACGGCACCGGAAATCATGTTCTTCTGGGTCGCTCGCATGATCATTGCCGGTTATGAATACCGGGGACAAGAGCCCTTCAAAAATGTCTACTACACGGGCATTGTGAGGGATAAGCAGGGCCGGAAAATGTCCAAGAGTTTGGGAAATAGTCCCGATCCGATTGAATTGATGAATCAATTCGGTGCAGACGGTGTTCGGGTGGGGATGCTCTTAACGTCTCCTGCTGGAAATGATCTGCCCTTCGATGAAAAGTTGTGTGAACAAGGCCGAAACTTTGCGAATAAAATTTGGAATGCATTTCGGTTGACGCAAAGCTGGGAGGTCGATGCCAAAGGAGCTGTTCCGGAGTCTTCCGCTGTCGCGGTGAAGTGGATGAACGCGCGTGTACAGCAGGTGTTGGAGGAGCTCGAAGGACAATTCGCTGAATTTCGATTGAGCGAAGCGCTGATGAATATGTACCGATTGGTCTGGGATGATTTTTGCAGCTGGTACCTTGAGCTGATTAAGCCCGCCTATGGTGCACCCATAGACGGACAGACCCTGGCCGATACTCAAATGATTTTTGGCGATTTATTGAAAATGCTGCATCCGTTTATGCCGTTTCAAACGGAGGAGATTTGGCATTGGATAGAGAAGCGTACTGGTCCGGAAGAGGCTCTATGTATTGCGCCTTGGCCCAAAAGGTTGGAATACGATCGGGGGATTTTGACCCAGTCGGATGCTTTTCAGCAAATCGTTTCCGAAATCCGGAATATTCGAAAGGAAAATCAAATTCCGATGCGCGATACACTGGAGATGAGTGTGAATTTGGGAGCAGAATTTCCAGAACTCTTCGAGGCGGCCATTGTGAAGCTGGGGAATGTGACGGAATTGAAGCGCACTGATGAAAAAGTGCCCAATGCATTTGGCTTTATTGTGGGAACCTCATCCTTTTATATCCCTTTTGGAGATGCTGTGGATGTTGACGCGGAAAAAGCGAAAATTCAGAAAGAAATGGATCATCTGAATGGTTTCTTGAAAGGTGTGCGAGGCAAATTGGGCAATGCGCGCTTTGTTGAGAATGCACCCGCAAACGTCGTTGAACTCGAGCAGAAAAAGGAGTCGGACGCCTTGACCAAATTGGAGGTGTTGCGAGGGAAGCTTGAGCAATTGGGTTGATGTCTTCGAACACGTGGGCGTCCTGTTTGTTGTACCTGCATGTTAGGAATATTCAAGAAAGACCCCGTAAAGAAATTGCAAAAGCGGCATGCAGCATTGTTAGCAGATGCCCACCGTATGAGTGCAATTGATCGAACAAAATCGGATGCATTGATGGCTGAGGCCGCCAAGGTAGAAGACGAGATATCCACCTTGCTCAACGGTTCAAATGCCTGATTTAAAGACATTCGCTGTTATAGGCGATTCCCGAGGAATCGGAGAAGCCATTCGACTCCAGCTGCTCAGCCTGGGGCATCGCGTAATCGGTGTGTCCCGAACGGGTGTTACGACGGGGCATCCGAACTACCAAAGTTTGATTTTTGATGCCGTTGCTCACCCTTGTGATCTGTCAGGTTTTGCAGACTCCCTTGACGGACTCGTGTATTGCCCGGGAACCATCAGGCTTAAGCCTCTAAAGGGATTGAAGCGAGAACATTTTCTTGAAGAATTTGAAGTCAACGCTCTCGGGGCGGTGCAAACGCTTCAGTCGAATGCCAAGTTGTTGCAAAATGCAGGCGCTGCATCGGTTGTTTTATTCAGCACAATAGCCGTTCAAACAGGTATGCCGTATCATGCGAGCATTGCGATGGCCAAGGGTGCTGTCGAAGGTTTGACGCGTTCCTTGGCAGCTGAATGGGCGCCAAAAGTGCGTGTGAATGCCATTGCTCCGTCGCTGACGGATACTTCACTGGCTGAACCCATGTTATCCAATGAAGCTAAACGGGAGGCTGCAGCTGCACGGCACCCGCTGCAGACAGTGGGGAGTGCTTCGGGACTTGCCTCTTTGGCGACCTGGTTGCTGGGTAGCGAAGCGGCTTTTGTAACGGGCCAGATATATGCTGCGGACGGTGGCATAGGAGCCATTCGAAAATGAGCAATTTCAAGACGCTCAACGACCTGGATTTGGACTTGATGCCACGTCGCAAGCGAGGGAGGTTGGTCAATAGCTTGAGTGGATTTAAAAGCGCGAATCTCGTCGGGACCACGAGCGTTGATGGAGTTCACAATTTGAGCATCATCAGTTCAGTGGTGCACCTGGGGTCTGACCCCGCTCTACTGGGAATGGTTTTCCGCCCACCCGTTGAGCCGAAGTTGGGCAGCCACAGCTATTGGAATATGCGAGAAACTGGATGCCTTACGCTGAACCATGTCCCGGCGTCGCTGACCATGAAAGCTCATCAGGCGAGTGCCCGCTTTCCTCAGGAAACCGATGAATTTGAGGCCTTGGGGCTCACACCGATCTTCAGATGTGGATTTGATGCACCCGCGGTGGAGGAAAGCCCCGTGCGAATCGGATTGGAGCGGGTCGATGAATGGGAAATACCTCAAAACCGATGCCGGTTTGTCGTTGCTCAGATTAGGTGGGTGGAGTTTCCTGAAGAAGCAATGTGTGCGGATGGATACCTGGATCTCGAAGGACTTGACGTGGTGGCCCTGAGTTCGTTGGACGGCTACCACCGCACCCAAAAGGTACACCGATTGGCCTATGCCAAGACCGAGGCTGCTTCTCCAGAAGCCATGATCGATTTCATGCAGGGATGGTCTGATGAGGAAATCTAGTTGAATTCATCGAAATTAGCGCATGCTAGAAATGGAACGAACGGCTGATTTGAAAGAACGTACGCTGCTTCATCACGAAGTCATCGCTGACAATCCCGATGCTCCGTGGCTGGTATTTGTGCACGGTGCAGGCGGTAGCATCCGCACATGGAAGTTTCAAGTTGAGGCATTTTCACCGCATTACCGGCTCCTGCTGATCGACTTGCGGGATCACGGGTATAGCAAGGACATCATGCCGGAATTCCCCGCTTACGATTTTGACATTGTTGCGAAGGATATTCTGGGGGTCATCGATTACCTGAATATCCAGAAAGCGCATTTCATGAGCCTCAGCATCGGAAGTGTGATTTTGCAAAAAATCGATATTGAACGGCCTGACTTGGTCGATCGGATGGTCATGGCTGGTGCTATTTTTGACGGGAGCAGGCTCATGCATTGGTTTGTGCATTCGGGCAAAATGCTGTCTCGATTGCTTCCATATCAAGCTTTTTATGGATTGTTTAGCTTCATCGTACTTCCTCGTCGCAATCACCGTCTGAGCCGGTATATTTTTCGTCGCCAAAGTCGACGCTTGTCCACCCGCGAGTATCTGAAGTGGATAGAGCTTTACAAGCCATTTTTCCATTTGATCAAGGACTATGTCAACCGGCCAGTGAAGAAGAAGGGTTTGGTGGTAATGGGCAGTCAAGACCACATCTTTTTTCGCGCAGCGAAACGGTTTACAGAAATTCAGAAGAATATGCGGTTAGCCGTCATTGAAAATTGCGGTCACGTATGCAGCATCGAGGCGCCCGAGTTGTTCAATGAGTTGGTATTGAAATTCTTGAATGGCGAAGAAGTTCCCCATGCGGTTTCAGCGACGCCTGTGCCAATGAGCTGGTCAGAACTGAAGGCGTTGCAAAAAAAATGAGCTAAACCTTTCAGCCGTCCAAAGGTTATACCGGTATGCGCCGGGTTCAATTTCCACCTGATAAAACATGCGTGGCTTGCCAGCGTCCATTCTCATGGCGAAAGAAATGGAAAGGATGTTGGGATGAAGTCCGCTATTGCTCAGAACGATGCCGAAGAAATAAGCCATGATGAATTGGAATGCTTGCATAGAAGATTGCTCAGACTTGCAACCTGCGGAAGAGCTGCGGTTAATTTGCGGCGATCAATTGAACCTTCGTCATTCTTGGTTTGATAAAGGTCCGACGCCACATCGGTTGTATGTGTTGATGGAAATTCGCACAGAGACAGATTATGCGGTTCATCACGTTCAAAAGGTCGTGGCCTTCTTTGGTGCGATGCGGCTCTTTGCACGGGCTCTCAAAGATGCAGGACACCGGGTGCATTACGTGCCGTTGGATAGTCCAGAGAACAAGCAGTCCTTTGCAGGGAATTTGGAGCGGATTATGCGGCGTGTGCAGGCGACTGCATTCCATTGGCAATTGCCCGATGAATACCGACTGGATCAAGTGCTCGATGCTTACGCTCAATCCTGCCATGAACGAGGCTGGAAGGCAACCTCCTGTGATACGGAGCATTTTTACACTGGACGCGATGACCTGGCGCGTTTTTTTGAAGGCAAGAAAACCTTCCGGCTGGAGAATTTTTACCGCTCTATGCGATCGCAGCACGATGTCCTCATGGATTCCTTGGGCGCTCCAGAAGGGGGGCAATGGAATTACGATGCCAATAACCGGCAACGAATACCGGTAGATCACCCCATTCCACCGCCCAAGTTATTCCCGCGCGACGTGCAACCTCTTGTCGAGCTGCTGGCTCAATCAGGTGTTCGAACAACGGGACGACTTGCCGCGAGCGGATGGGGTTGGCCCTTGACACGGGAGGAAGGGGAGCAGACGTTGGCTTACTTTGTGGAGACCTTGTTGCCGCACTTTGGAGATTACCAAGATGCGCTAACCAAGGAAAGTTGGAGCGTGTACCACTCGAGACTCAGTTTCCTGATGAATTCCAAAATCTTATCTCCAAAAGAGGTGGTGGATGCAGTGGAAGATGCCTGGCGCACCGATCCCAATCGCGTGAGCATCTCTCAGGTAGAGGGGTTTATCCGTCAAATCCTGGGTTGGCGAGAGTACATGCGTGGAATCTATTGGGCGAAAATGCCAGAATATGCCGAATTGAACTTTTTCAATCACTCGCGAAAACTGCCGGAGTGGTATTGGACGGGAAAAACGCGCATGGCATGTTTATCGCATGCGGTAGATCAAACCATGGAACACGCGTATGCGCATCACATTCAACGGCTCATGATCACGGGGAATTTTGCCTTGCTCGCGGGGATTGATCCCGATGAGGTAGACGCCTGGTATTTGGGGGTTTACATTGACGCGTTGGAATGGGTGGAGATGACCAATACGCGCGGCATGAGTCAATTCGCCGATGGCGGTATCGTGGGATCCAAGCCATACGTGAGCAGCGCACAATACATTAAGAAAATGGGTCACTATTGCAAGGAGTGTCACTATAAGGCGAATGAAAAAGTGGGCGAACAGGCCTGTCCTTTTAATGCGCTTTACTGGGACTTTCACGCGCGCCACCGGGAGGTTTTGGAGCGCAATCCGCGCATTGGAATGGTATACCGAACGTGGGATCGGATGGATGCGGATAAACAAGCAGCCTTGCTCGCAACAGCAGAGATGAATCTCAACCGAATCAACGAATTGTGATGCGCGCGCTTTATTGGTTTCGAGAAGATTTGCGGCTGCTTGACAACCCTGCGCTTACGGCGATGGCTGAACAGGCGGAAGAAGCCGCCTTTTTGTTTGTTCTGCCTGCAACGAATCGCTGGAGCAGGGGCGAGGAGCGCATGGGCGTGCACAGGCGCCGCTTCATGCTCGAGAGCCTTGTTGCATTGGATCGTTCACTGCAGGAACGAGGACATCGGCTCCTGGTGGTGGAGGGGGATCCCGTCGAGCAGGTCCTCAAAGTAGCAGATCAATTGGACTGTGCGGCTGTGTATTCGCAGCAGTGTCACACCTCAGAGGAAGTTGCAGCAGCGGCCGCTGTGCGGCTTCATGTTCCGCATCATTCTTACGAAGGAGCTACCCTCGTTCATCCGCAAGATCTTCCGTTTTCTGTTGAGCTACTTCCAGACGTATTCTCTCGATTTCGAAAAAAAATCGAAAAACATGGACTTGACATCCGCAATGAGCTCCCCGTTCCATCCCTTCCGAGTAGTCCTGAAATTGTCGCAAATCTCCCTGACACATGGAGCATTGCACGCATGGAAGCCCCGGAGAGGCTTGCGGGTCTTCCAGCTTCGACCATGCAATTCACCGGTGGAGCTCAGGCCGGCTGGGCTCGGCTCGAACATTATTTCTGGCAAACCCGTGCTCTGAGTGAATATAAGAAGACGAGAAATGGCATGATGGGCTGGGATTACTCGAGCAAATTCAGTCCATGGCTGGCTTGGGGCTGCGTCAGCCCAAGGTCCATTTACTACGCCATCCGTCGGTATGAAACGGATGAGGGTTCAAATGAAAGCACATACTGGTTGATTTTTGAATTGCTTTGGCGAGATTATTTTCGCTTCATTGCGATGCAGCATGGCGATCGCATTTTTGCGGCGAATGGGCTGAAGGAAGCTCCGCGCAACCCGATTTCTCATCATCCATTGCAATGGAAGGCATGGTGTTCAGGCACTACCCGAAGCGCTTTTGTTAATGCCAATATGCACGAACTTCGACTGACCGGATTCATGTCCAATCGCGGCCGGCAAAATGTGGCGTCCTATGCGGTCCATGATATGGGCCTCGACTGGCGTGCCTGTGCGGCTTGGTTCGAACACTGGCTCATCGATTTTGATCCATGCAGTAACACGGGCAACTGGTTGTACGTCGCCGGTATTGGAAACGATCCGCGTCCGCAACGTAAATTCGATGTAGAATGGCAGGCTAGTCGGTACGATGAAACGGGAGCATTTACGGCACACTGGAACCGGCAGGGTGAGATTTTCCCATGCAATCCCGAAAGCATTCCCGTATGATTTGGAACGTAACCTACAACGATGCTCAACGCTGGAATGAGGTGCATGCGATTGCCGGGGAACGGTTTCCTTGGATGAAATCAATCACTGAATCAATTCGGGGCCGCGCGATAGGTTCGCCCAAGTTGGACTTGGAAGCGCTCACGGGTTTGGAAGAATTGGAGCGTCTTCGAATTCCCTTGAATCAGCGGACTTCAATTAATTTCCAGCGCACCACCCATGGATTCATTGCCTACACGAAGGTGCGTCTGGAAGTCTATGCAATCCCGTTGCGCTTTGTCGAAGTGACATCTGTTCAAACCAAAGATTCAGGATCAACACAGGCCATTTTGGTTTTGGATTTTCAACGCAGCCACCAGAAAGTAACACTCACGATGAAAGGTGCGCGAAAAGTTGTCGATGCAGCAGCGGAATGGTTTAAGATGGCCTCCCGTTCTGGGGGACAACCATCATGATTTGGTCCAGTTGGCCATGCAGACCTCTCCGTTTTCTTGAACATGACGCAACGCATCGATCATGCGAATGGCTTCGTCGACGTTGCGGCCGATGGTGAAAAAGTTGATTAATTCGTGCTGAACCACACCTGATTTGTCAATCAGGAAACTCGCCCGCAGGGAGGTCATTTCAGTAGAACCCGATAAGAGTCCGTCCTCTGAATAATTGTAGTCGCCACTGATGACATCATAATTCGTGGTGATGCTTTTATTGGCATCACCGATGAGGGGAAAGGTCACCCCTTCGAATCCACCTTGACTTTGGGGAATGCGAGCGGCTGCGGCGTGCACGTCTGCCGTATCGGTGGAGCACGCTATCAGCGCGGTATCGCGGGACTCAAAGTCCGACAACCTGTTTTGGAATGCGATGACCTCCGATTGACAAATGCCCGTAAAGTCCTTCGGATAAAAGAGTAAGTACACATATTTCTTACCCAGAAATTGGCTGAGGGAGAAGTCAGAAACGATGTCGCCGTTGACAAATGCGCGAGCAGAAAATGAGGGAGCTTGTTGACCTACGAGCATGGTAGAGTTGTTCAATGGTGAGAGCCAACAAAGTTAGGCGGTGACGGGAGAAATCATGTTGCGAGCAAATATCTTTGCGTCGTGAGCCCCAATGTGAACACCAATCGGTATTTAAATCGCGAACTGAGCTGGTTGTCATTCAACCACCGCGTGCTGCAGGAAGCCGTCCGAACAGATAATCCATTGATTGAACGGGTCCGCTTCTTGGGAATCTTTTCCAATAACATGGATGAGTTTTTTCGGGTACGCGTAGCCAATTTACAGCGTGCATTTGCCGTTGATGAAACGGCCAAAACATCATTGGGATTTAGCGTTTCATCAACCCTTGCTGATGTCACTGTTCGGGTATTGGAGTTGCAGGAATTGTACAACAAGACCTATCAATCGGTGGAATCGGAATTGAGTGAGGCGCGCATCAGCATCTTAAATGAATCTGAGTTTTCTGAGGAGCAGACTGCATTTGTACTGAATTACTTCAAGAATCAGATACGGTCTCAGCTGGTGCCCATCATGGTGGATGAAATGCGTGCCTTTCCTGATTTAAAGGACGGCGTTCTGTACTTTATGGTGGGGTTGACCGTGGAGCGATCGAAGGGATTGGAGATGGAATACGCCTTAATGCAGATTCCGCCACATTTGCCGCGTTTCGTGATTTTACCCTCTGAACAAGGCGAGAGGAATGTGGCCTTTATTGACGACGTAATCCGCTGCAATTTGTCTCGGATTTTTCGGATTTTTCAGCCTGAATCGGTGGTAGCGCATACCATCAAGGTGACCCGTGATGCGGAGATTGATATGGACGATGATTTATCCCGCTCGCTGATGGACAAAATGGCAGAAGGGGTCGACCAACGGAAGCGGGGAGATTTTGTTCGCATCATCTACGACCGGGAAATGCCGGATCATATGCTGAGCCTGCTGCGCCGAAAACTAGACGCTGGGGATTCAAAAAACATCCTTTCGGGCAGTCGCTATCACAACCGCAAAGATTTAATGAGGTTCCCCGCCTTTGGGAGAGAGGAATTGGTTTTTCCGAGGCAAGAGCCCCTTCATCATCCCAGGTTGGCGGGAAAAAGCAGCCTGCTCCAGCAGGCATTGAAGCAGCCCATTTTACTTCATTTCCCTTACCATACATTTGGCCACGTCGTCGACGTTCTTCGCGAGGCCGCCATTGACCCTTGTGTTCAATCGATTGAAATTAATTTATACCGTGTTGCACCGCACTCAAAGGTGGTGAACGCCCTGATTAATGCTGCCCACAATGGCAAACGCGTCCATGCAATCATTGAATTGGCCGCCCGGTTTGATGAGAGCCAGAACATCAAGGTTTCCAACTTGCTCCAAGAGGCTGGAATTACGGTGGGTTTTGGTGTTTCGGGGCTCAAGGTTCATTCAAAGCTGTTTTTGATTACGCGCCACGAAGGCAACGTTAATCAGCGAATTGCGTACCTCGGCACCGGGAACTTTCATGAAAAAGCGGCTGAAGTCTTCAGTGATTTTGGATTGTTAACTGCCGAACCAGCGATGGTGCAAGAGGTGGCTCTTCTCTTTAGTTTCTTCTCGCACAATTACGAACGTCCTCAGTTCAAACAATTGGTGGTAAGTCCCTACGCTACACGGAAGAAATTCTCTCAATTGGTGAGACAAGAAATGAGAAATGTCGAAGAGGGGATTGGCGGACGGATTATCCTCAAGCTGAATAACTTGGTCGATGCCGCGATGATTGAATTGCTCTATGCTGCAAGCAATGCGGGTGTGAAAATTGATGTCATTGTGCGCGGCATTTGTTGTTTGATTCCGGGGATTCCAGGAATGAGCGAAAACATTCGATTGAGAAGCATCGTGGGGCGGTATTTAGAACATGCGCGGGTCTTGTATTTTGAAAATGGAGGCAATGCGAGATATTACATCAGTTCCGCGGATTGGATGACACGGAATCTGGATCGGAGGGTGGAAGTTAGTGTGCCCATTCACGATCCATTGCTCCAATCCCAGTTGGCCCATTGCCTCGAGGACCAATTGAAAGATAATGTTCGTGCACGTTCCCTCGATGCATCGATGAAAAACACTTTTGTGAAAGGACGAAAAAATCAACCTTTGCGCGATTCACAAAGTGAAACGTACAGACGATACGCGGCGGATGAATAACCACAGTCATCAAATTCTGGCTTAATTTAGTGCATGCGATTTGCCGCGATTGATATAGGATCCAATGCTGTGCGTTTGCTTGTTAAAGACATTGAAATAAGCAAGAAAGGAGTTATTCGCGAGGAGCGGATCGCCTATTACCGAGCGCCTTTGAGGTTGGGTGGAAAGGTGTTCGATTCTGGACGAATTTCCTCATCGAATGCAGAGGCGCTGGGTCAGACGCTTGAAGCGTTTCGTCTATTGATGGAGGTGCAAGACGTTGTTCACTACCGCGCGTGTGCAACGAGTGCATTGCGCAATGCGGAAAACCGGTGGAAAGTCATTGAAGCAGTGGAAGAAATTTCTGGCATCCACGTCGAATGCATCGATGGAGAAGAGGAGGCAGAATTGATTTTTGAGAATTTTAAGCATGTGGGTCTGGACGATGCTCAAGATTTGTTGTGCGTCGATGTGGGGGGCGGTTCAACCGAAATCTCCTTGTTGCGGGGAACTGAGCGGATCGCTTGGAGTAGCTTCCAAATTGGAACGGTTCGCCACATGAACCAAGCGATTGATCCAGCAGAATGGAAAAAAATGGATCGATTTTTCAAAAATAACCTCATGTCCAACACGGTCCGGGTGGCAGGAACCGGAGGCAATATCAATCGATTTCACAAATTGGCGCGTCTCAAAAAATCTGAGGACCTCAGTCTTGTCAAGTTGAAGAAATGGGTCGAGCGGATTCGCTCAGTGCCTTTGAGCCAACGGTCAACAAAATTCGGATTGAAAAGCAATCGTGCAGATGTCATTGTGCCTGCGGGAGAAATCTATATCCGAGTCCTGAAGTTGGCAGGGCACGACTCCATTTGGGTGCCTAAAGTGGGGCTCTCAGATGGAATAATTTTAAGCTTGGTATCAGCACATCATCCAGATGCCTGAATCCGCCCTTGAATCCCCGATTTCAAGCGCGCTTGCTCCATGATGCCGTCGACGACGACCAATGGCAGCAGGAAGACGTTTACTGAGAACCAGGTGCAGAGCAAAGGACTGACAGCCGACGACTAAATCTTTCGCTTCAAGCGGAGAGATCATGGTCCAGCGGAACCTTATGGTTTCGAAGTCGCACAAAGAGGTCCGCCTGAGGAAACGGCGGAGGAAATGATGATGGAATTGTTCAATCGCTCCAGGGGGCTCTCTCCTGAAGATTCTCCATCTAGAGCACAAGGATGAGGTGGCCGGTCGGATTACCTCCTGGTTGGGCTTATTTTTGAGCCATGAACCGATTCACAGTGATTCTTCTCCTGGTCCTCCCGTTTGCTGCATTGAATGCCCAAAACGAGACCAAAGCCGAAAACCTGACAATTATTGCTGTTGGTGACATCATGCTGGGAACGAACTATCCCAATGCCTCCTATTTGCCACCGAATGATGGCAAGGACGTGATGGCGGCTGTAGGATCTATTTTAGAAAAAGGGGATTTGACGG
>DBBR01000034.1 GCA_002292325.1 Flavobacteriales bacterium UBA979
GTCACCGAATAAGCGTCACCGAATAAGCGTCACATGACCGCGCCACTCCTGTGTGGCTGGCAATTGAGCCCGGGAATCAATGCGCAGAACCCATGTGTAAACGTCGTTCATTCCATAAAACTCACCGTCCATTTGGGCCGAACCAATCCAGAAGGCCTCGGGGTCTTGGGATTCCCAGATGAGTTCACCAAATCGGTTGAACACACGCAGCTCGTATCGATCTACAAGCTCGGGAGCCGAGACTTCTGGTCGCCAACCGTCGTTCACACCGTCTGAATACCCCGCGTTCGGCGGAGTAAATGCATTCGGAATAAAGACCTGCAAATTCTCCTCAACTGTGATGGTCGTCGTCCATTCATCAGAGCACCCCCATTCATTGACCACAAGCAAAACCACCTCATACGAGCCCGGTGCCTGATACGTATGTGTTCCGATCCATTCTGAAGACATACTTCCATCTCCAAAATCCCAAATGGATTGGCCTGCATCTGAACTGTTCTCAAAGGTCCAAGAGCTGTTCAGCGGGTGTGGATCGGTTGCCGTTCCGGCATACGGATTTGCCTCAAAATAAACTTCTGGACTCGGGAAAACCACCACACTATCTGCGAATTCAAGCACATTCACGCATCCCCGATCTGACGTTGTTACCAAGGTAAATTGATAGCCTCCTGCTTCGTCCAAAATAAAGATAGAATCCACCTCGCCGGAATACACCCCATTGTCTGCTTGGGTAATCTCCAACTCAGCAGACACCCCATTGGTGAAGGCCTCAACCTCGACCTCCAATCCAATGCAACCCATCAAAGGTCCCACGGACAAATCCGCACTGGGCAATGCCAATACCTCGATGGAATCCAATGCAGATGTGCTGCATCCAAATTCGTTGAAAATCACCTGTTCAATATAATTCCAACCCAATTCTTCCAATGCAACCATCGCGCTGTCACCGATGGCCGTCAATTCGCCGTTTACATTCCAATGAATTAGATTTTGGGGGCTTGAATCACTTTCCAATTCAATCTCCGAAGGCACTCCGCAGCTTTCGTCTGCTTCCAGACCCCACTCCGTTGTGGGACTTGGATGCAATTGAATGGATATCGATGCTGAAGCTGCACATCCAATGTCAGTTGTCACTGTAGCCAGCGCCTCCATTGTCTCTCCATCTGAGGCTCCATTGTAGATATGCATTGCGTCAGATCCTGCAACTTCTGTGATGCCATCACCAAAATCCCAGTTCCAATCCCATCCCACACCATCCACATCCGAAGAAAATTGAGTGGTCAATGGAGAGCAACCTACTGAATCACTGACAGACAATGAGAAGGAAGGAAGTGCATGCACTTCCATAGACCAATTGGCTTCGGTACTGCATGCATTCAAGACATGCGTCGCTGTTATCTGAACCTCATACAACCCGGGAGTCGACCACGCTATTTCCAGCGTGTCCGCCATAACCGAGGACTGTTCATTCCACGACCACACCAATTGATCAGCAAACGACGATTCAACGCTGAGAACCAAAGTATCCCCAGCACAACCATCACCGATTGTATTGGAAAAGTCCAATCCCGGAGCGGGCAAAACCAACAGAGAATCTTGGGATTGATACACCCCGCAAGCATGATTCAATTCAAGCGTAACAACATAGACCGTCGAGTCATTTTCAGCTTCCAATACCGATTCAAACTCTGAATCTGTTGAGGTCAATTCTCCATCGATGAACCACGACCAAGTCACATCATTCAATTCGGTTGATGGTTGAAATGAGACATTCAATGGAGCGCAGCCTAATGCCGTTGAACTCTCCACTTCAGCTTGGGGCACATGCTCCCATGTTACTTGCTGCATCTTCGCATCTTCGCATCCGTTGTGATCGATGGTCCTCAGCACGATATTGGAATCATCTTCGGAAAGCCACTCGATTGACACTCCTTGCCCAATGAGGGTATCCGCCTGCCACCAAGTAGCAGAAGACAACAACTCAGAATTCGCTGCATTCAATTCGACTGCAGTGCCTGCGCACACAGTAACAGGAACATAAAATTCCGCTGGAACAGGATCTACAACTTCGAGCTCTAACATATCCGAAGATTCGCATTGAGTCGCAGAATCGGACACTGCATATTCCAATTCGTGAAGTCCAACTCCTGCTAATGCCGGATCAAATGCCCCTGACGCATTATCGACGATGCCCAGGCCTGTCCACACACCTCCAGCTGGCTGAACACCCTGCAACTCGATGATCTCCGCTCCTGAACACTGAGCATCCACCATGGGCATTTCAATTTGTGGCAAAGCCGCGACCTCAATGGCAACAGTATCCATCGTTTGACATGTTCCCAGCCCCATTGACACGATGAATTCATGCGAACCAATGGGCAAAGCATTCACATCAATTATTCCTGATTGCGAATCTACCAATGCTGCTGCACCTGCTGCCTCTGCTGCTGACCACGTCAATACCTCGTTGATCGGCAGTGCATCAAACGTGTGCAAACCAGAAAAGGCACAAGCTAATCCGTCCTCCCCAGCGTCAGGAAACAAAGGAGCTGCGACCTGCACGTGCAGGGTGTCTAACGCACTGCATCCCATCTCCGGCTGGACCAACACGTGTATTTCATGCATGCCTTCAGACAGGGCAGCGGGATTCAGCAAACCGTTGGAAGACACTGCATCTTCTGCCTCCCCCTCGCCAGTAAACCACAATTCTGTTAAGTCATTGAAATTGATCAATTCTGTCAATTCAAGTGCAATCGCTTGATTGCATACCGAAATGATTGAATCCATTTCCACCGCAGCCGGTTGCATCACCTCCACCTCCCATTGAGCTTCACCCGAGCAGCCAAAAGCGTCGTAAACAACGCAATGAATAGGTTGAACACCTGGAATGGACCAGGCCACCTCGAGGGTAAGCTCTTCTTCACTTTGGAGGAGGCCATTCAGCTCCCAATTGGCCAAAAAAGGAGGAGTTCCTGCCGATGCCTCGACTTCCAAGAAAACAGTCGAATCCGGGCAAAATTGATTCGCGGAAATGGGTTCAACGATGGGTACGGCATGAACAACCAACTCCACCGAATCCACAGCGGTGCAAGCGGGTCCCTCAAACGTAAATGAATAGGCGTAAGTGCCCGGCATCAAACCTTCGAGGGAGACAATTGAATTCGTGTCCGCTTCGATGGCGGGACCCTCCCAAACACCAACAAGACCGTCTGGAGTGGGCAAAACCACATTGAGGTCTCCGAAGCACACAGGAGGAGGTGGTGTTAAATTCAAATCAAGGGCTTGACTCACTTCCACGGTCATCGAATCGATTCCTATGCATCCATTCGCATCAATCACCTCATAAACAGCGAGGTATGGACCGGGAATAAGCTGCGTGGCATTCAGGATAGAATCTGTGATCCCGGGGCCACTCCATGCACCCTCCTCGGAAACTACAAGAGGCAAGTTTGCTGAAGAATCTGATTGGCAAACTGCCCATGTTGCTGGGAGGCTAAAGGAAGGCGGAGCGTATACGGTCCAGCTCACTTCATTTTCTGTTGCGCAACCGGCTTCATTTACCACCGTGAATGAAATATTCGGAAGGTCTCCCTCCTCCCATACTTGGGTGGACAACAACCAGCCATCGGAACCTGAAACATTCGATGTACCGGACCAAATCAAATCATGGCCTGCAACGCCGCCATCGACGGAAATTGTGAATGATGCAGCCTCACCGGCACAGATCCCTTCGGAGCTGTCATATGTGAGCAAAGGCAAGCCTATAACAGATGCCCAAACTGTATCCAAAACAGCACATGATCCCGATCCTACTTCATAAATGAGCGCGTGCTCACCCACACCAGCATCGGCCGCATGGAATAAGCTATCTCCCGCTGCTGCAATGCCCGGTCCGCTCCACCCCCCCGCTTCCGTGGACGTTGCACTCAAACTTATGACGTTTGAATCTTCGCAAACGCTTATGTCCTCCATAACGCTCACGTCGGGTGCCGAAATCACTTCAATTGTCGCCGTATCCGAATTGGTACATCCCATTGAGTTTTGACCCGTGTACACCAATTCAAAGGTGCCAACACCGGTCATCATAGGATTAAAAACACCCATGGAATCCACGACTCCCGGCCCTTCCCAGAATCCACTTGATGGACTCGCACCGAGAAGGGGGATTTCGATATCCTGAGCGCATTCGATGCCCAATTCGGGCAAACTAATTTCCGGTAGCACCATGGGTGTTATGAAGGTCATGGCATCATCGGAGCACCCAAAATCATCGGTGACTGTCAAACCTACAATCGCAAAGTTTTCAGCAAGATTGGCAATCCAATAGGCTCCGCCTGCAGCATTGACCAGCACCTCATCCGTCCATTCGTAGGTATATTCATTGCCCGGTGCTAACGTTCCACCGCCGGCAAATACGTTCATCCAGACTGTGTCGCCATCGCATGCAACACTTCCCTCTGTCGATAGAAAAGCAACGGGCTCCTCAAGGATTTGCCAGATCGCAGTATCGCTGGTAGCGCACGAGCCTGATCCCACATGGTGAATAAGCTCCCAAAACCCGGGATCTAACTCCCCCAAGTCAAGCAATCCCGACGTGGAATCGGTGATCCCCGTACCTTCCCAATATTCTGTCTCAAATCCACCCATCAACGGCAGTTGAACCAAGTCATTGCTCGCGCATAGCGTCGTATCATCTCCGGCTTGAGCCATGACAGGAGGCACAATGGACATGAACGTTGAATCCAAAGCCGAGCAGCCAAATTCGTCTGCATACGTGTAGGTCAGTTCATGAAGCCCTACTCCATACTGCGACGGATTCAATGCGTTATTCTCCAGGGTCATGTCGGCGGACCACCAACCTCCGGCAGGAGATCCGTCGGGCAAGAGTTCTGTAAAGTCCTGGTTGCAATAGTGAAGCACCGAGGGTGCTGTAACCACAGGCAAAGGTTGAACAACCAATTCATGGTACACGGTGTCAGTGCAGCCGTAATCGGGCAACCAAGCAGGATATGGCTCAAACGCAAGCGCTGCCGCAAGCGAATGTGCGCCCAATGGTAAAATAGATGTCGGCAATGAAGTGTTCGAGGTAGTGCTCACGGAAGCTGTGGGAGCCCAGGTCGTATCGACGGGGGTATCGTCCAATATCCATTCCACCGATGTGTCCCAGCCGTAGCTGGTAATGTTCGCCTGTATATCAACGGCGGTTCCAATGCACGACGTCTCATCTGCTGTCAATGTCATGGATGGAATGAAGAAGCCATAGATAGCGAAGCCCAAACTCGTCGAACATTGAATCGTTCCATGGTCCAAGGTCGTAAACACCGATCCCACGACTTGAGATCCTACGGTATAACGCGCAGTCGTATCACCGGGTTGACCACCGTTCAGTAAAGCCGAGTTCGAACTCCACGAAAAATCACCTTCACCCGTTGCCTCAACATCCACATACGACCCCATGCAATACCAGTTATGCGATGTACTCACTTCCAGTGAAGGGGAAGGGTGCGCGACGACAAATGCCGTGTCCAATCCCACCCCGCATTCGTTTTCTGCCCGGGCGACAACCTCATGCACTCCCGCATTGTTATAACTCTGAGTCAATGGAGCAGGGAATAAAAACGAAGCCTCCGTTCCATCGGTAATCCATGCAAACGAAGTGAGTGCCGTATTTCCCGGATTGACCAAAACTTCAACCGTTCCGGCTTCTTGAGTGCACACTTCCAATTCATTCAAAATAGAAACGGACGGCGCATCGTGCGCAGAGGTTCCCATCGCCGTAGCTGAAGTCATGCAACCACTCAGCGTATCAGTCAACTGAACCGCTACCTCATATCCAGTAGCATCCAAAAACAATACAGATGGTTCCATCGACTGTGAATTACTTCCTCCCTCGTATTCAAAGTCCCCCCCCCCGATTGACCAATCGTACGTCACGTGCGTCCAACCTTCTAGGTCTAATGAGACGGATAATGCAGATTGAACTGGCACACAATTATCGCCCGCCGTAAATTCAATGTTGACCTCCTCTTGCAAGGGATGGCATGCACATGGCCAGATGACATCGTTCAGAACATGGGTTAGAGAAATCGATTCAGTGCACCCACAATTCAAATATTCATCTGAGCCAGCCCACGTGACCACCAATAGTCCTCCTTCCTGAACTCCGGTTGAAAGCATCGAATACTCCATTCCAGATGCAACAACGAGCCCGTTTAATTCCCAAGACACATCAAGCGAGTCCACTTCTGAACCATCAAATGCTTCGTCAAAATCCAAGGAAAACTGCACCGTGCAATCATCCATCGGCAACCAATCGATGGCTGCTAGAGCGGATTCGCACCACGCTGCACAGTCCTGAGCCCGCCCAGCATTTGCTGCATACAAAGCACATAGAACGACGATTAGCCGCAATGACAGGCATGATTTACGATGGAAGGCTAATTTTTGCATTCGCGTCTGATACGCACAAAAAGACCTAAACGTTACAGAATGAAGGCAGGTTTATGCCGTTCGGGGAAGGACAAGGCTGGTTTGAACCCCCAAGTCCATGCGTTGACTTGAAAATCTCCGGGCATTACGGTATTTTTGGCATCCGGCAATTACCCGACTTTTTCTTGGTTTTTTCATTCCTCAAATGAATAGAAAATGGAATTTTTTGTTTCTATCACTCATGGTGGCAGGAACCTGCGTTTTTGGTGTTGATTATGAAACAACATCCGTCGATTCTTCGGCCTACGATTCAGGCGATATCGCTTGGATGATCGTTGCAAGTGCTTTCGTGCTCCTCATGACCCCTGGCCTGGCCTTTTTCTATGGTGGGATGGTCAATAAAAAGAACGTGATTTCCACTATGCTCCAGAGCTTCGTCGCATTGGGTGTGATCAGTGTTTTGTGGGTCGTCGTCGGATTCAGTTTATGCTTTGGAGAATCCGTGGGAGGTATCA
Source organism: Flavobacteriales bacterium UBA979 (assembly GCA_002292325.1). Classification (GTDB taxonomy): domain Bacteria; phylum Bacteroidota; class Bacteroidia; order Flavobacteriales_D; family Sanyastnellaceae; genus UA16. The sequence continues at coordinate 6,945 of DBBR01000034.1, forward strand.
TCGGAGACCCGCGGACTTACTTTGTCTTTCAGGGGGTTGGGCTGTCACCAAATCATGCTTTTGCTGAGACCATTCCGTTTCTACTATTTGCCTTGTTCCAGTTGAAGTTTGCCATCATCACACCTGCGCTGATTACAGGCAGTTTTGCCGGACGGATTCGATTCCGAGGTTACATTCTATTTATGGTCCTGTTCAGCCTGATTATCTATCCGCCGCTTGCGCACATGACATGGCATCCTGATGGGTTGCTTAGGAATTGGGGGGTTCTCGATTTTGCAGGCGGAACAGTTGTCCACATGTCCGCGGGTTTTGCCGCATTAGCAGGCGCTATGTTTTTGGGGAAACGAAATGAATCTGTTCATCAACCGGCCAACATTCCATTCGTCATTTTGGGCACTGGTTTGTTGTGGTTTGGATGGTTTGGATTCAATTCAGGTTCTGCGCTTGGGGCAAATGCCGATGCGGTAAAGGCTTTTGCCAACACCAATCTCGCAAGTGCCACAGCCATGATAACATGGGTGTTCTATGAACGATATCAAAACCGCAAGATGTCTGCGATGGGGGCCTGCATCGGAGCGATTGTCGGCCTCGTAGCAATTACCCCGGCTGCAGGATTTGTCTCTCTAAGTCATAGCATTCTCATAGGTTTCATCGCCGCCTTGACCAGTAATTGGGCCATTCGAGTACAAAAAAAGTTTGCTATTGATGACACGTTGGATGTGTTTGCAAGCCACGGAATTGGCGGAGTCGTTGGCATGATCCTCACGGGAGTGCTCGCAGAAGACGTAGGCCTCATTCATGGAGATTCAATTGTTTTCGTTCGCCACTTGATTACCCTCTTCGTTGCAGCATTGGGAACATTTGCATTGAGCTACGTGCTCTACGCTTTGGTAAATCGCATCATCCCGCTTCGTGTTCGGAGCGATCAGGAATTGCGCGGATTGGATTATTCGCAGCATGGGGAACGCTTAGAATAAGAGAGTCTGTGAAATTCACCTTATATTTCAAGAAACCTCAGCACATGAAGATGTCCGCTCTAATTGGTCTTTTCCTTTGGGGAATGGCCCTTTTCACAGTCAATGGGTTGGCCCAAACTTCCATCAGTTTCGATTACACGGGTGAAGTGGAAACGTACACAGTTCCCAATTGCGTGGCACAATTGGAATTTGTGATCAAAGGGGCCAAAGGTGGAGGAGCAAACGGAGGCAACGGATCGACCGTTTCGGGAATTCTCGATGTGGTTGAAGGCGAAATATTGGAAATTCGAGTGGGTGGCACAGGAGGTTGTCCTTCAGCCGGATTCAACGGAGGAGGTGAAGGAGGTAACTCAAGTGGAGCCAATGCTGGCTGCGGCGGTGGAGGTGCATCGGACATTCGGGTGGGTGGTTCAACTGCAGCGGACCGCGTGGTCGTTGCCTCTGGAGGTGGCGGCATGGGCGGAGGAAATACCGATGCGAATGCTGGAGCGGGTGGCTGCAGTTCTGGCCTCGAAGGAGAAAGCCCCTTCGGGCAAGGTGGCAACGGTGCAACACAGAACGCTGGGGGATTGGGCGGTCCACCCTGGATTGGATCAGGCAACAATGGTTCAGCAGGTAGCCTTGCGAACGGCGGTGCCGGAGCCATCGATCCCTGCTACAATGTTGGTCCCGGAGGCGGCGGCGGAGGCGGCTACTACGGAGGTGGCGGAGGTGGCAGTGACTGCTTTGCTTCGGGAACACTTGGTGGCGGAGGAGGAGGAGGAGGTTCAAGCCTCACCCCAGCTGGATTCACCTGCGTCGGAGGCAATGTAACCGGTGCAGGATCCATCACAATCACCCCCATCGGTGGGGTGGGCATGGTCATCGAACCTACGAGCCCACAATACTGCGAGGGAGACTCGCTTCTCTTGACGCTCTCGGGAGCAGAAAACTACGATTGGTTCGAAGCAGATGGACTCAACGTAGTCGATGGTCCAACCGCGTGGGTCAGCCCTCTAGAAACCACCGTTTACAGCGTGATCGCATCCAACGAAAAGTGCATTGATACGGTCGATGTGACAGTAACCGTGATTCCGTATCCTGTCATTACGGTCAACCCCGCATACATCACAACGTGTAACGAGGAAGTCACCCTTACCGCCACTGGGGCCTTTCAACTGCAATGGACACCAAGTGAAAGCTTGGCAGGCAATGGCTTTGGACCGATACAGTATGCGAATCCAACAGAGACGACCGTTTACACAGTGACAGGGACAAATAGTGGATGCTCATCCGACACAACCGTTACCGTGGCCTACCAGCTGGAGGTTGAGTCCACCGAATATTATTGCGAAGGTGGGACGTATGGACTCCCTGATGGAACGGAGGTTTCTGAAGAGGGGACTTATGTCGCGAACTATGTTAGTGTCCTCGGTTGCGATAGCGTCGTTACGGTGAATTTGCTGGAGCAATCAACCTATGATTTTCAGATGCCCGTGCAATTGTGTGCCGGCGAAACCTGGTCCTTGCCAGATGGGACCATCATCGATGAACCAGGGACATTTCCTGTGGTATTGCAAACGAGCAATGCGCAATGCGATAGCATCATCACGACGGTGGTGAGCATACTGCAGCCTTTTGTCACGGAAAACACTTTGGCATTGTGCGAAGGGGAACCGGTCACATTGGGAGACGGTACAGTGATTACAGAAGAAGGGCTTTATACCGTCGTTTTGACTTCGGAAACCAATGGATGCGATAGCACGGTCACATCCAACGTAATTTATCAACCCAATTACGATGTAATCGTTGATCTCGATGAATGCGATGATGGTTCGTATTTGTTTCCGGATGGCTCTCTCCCGAGTAACTCAGGGGTTTTTAATTTTGACCTGCAAACCACCCTCGGCTGCGATAGCAATGTTACCATTGATCTCACCTTGAATCCAGCGTATGACATAACCTTTGGCGATGAAATTTGTGCCGGTGAAACCTACCTCATGCCGGACGGTAATGCCATTTCAACGGATGGTCCGTATACCTCAATTTTGCAAACCAATGCAGGGTGTGATAGCGCAATCACGGTCCAATTAACCGTGTATCCGCTCCCGGATGTTTCAAGCGGCGCCAGCGAAAGCTATTGTTTGTATGATGGAAATATTGAGCTACTCCCCACGCCCGCAGGAGGATCCCTTTCTGGTGATCTCGTCTCGGGAACCAACTTGGAGCACTCCAATGCTGATCCGGGCATATATGACGTGGTCTATAGCTTCACCGATGGCAACGGATGCACCAACACGGATGTAGTCAATTACGTGCTGGCCGACCCCATCACTCCCTCTTTTACTTATGAAATGATTTGCAACGAGTTGGAACTGACAAGTACGGTATCCGACCCAAACAGCCTCTATGGTTATGAGTGGTTTTTGCAAGATGAATTGGTCGCCATTTTCTCCAATCCCACCTACTTCTTCGATCAAAGCGGTACGTTTGACCTCGGGTTGACAATCACCGATGAATTTGGTTGCGTTTATTCGAACGCTGAAGAAGTGCTATTGCAAAATGCTCTGAACCTTGAGGGTTTTTATGTTCCGAACGTTTTTACGCCAAACGGAGACAATTTCAACGATTCCTTCCTGATTCCGAGTGCCGTGTCGGCCTGCCTGAATTATCAATTGGACATATTCAATAGATGGGGCCAACTCGTATATACAATGAAGCCAAATACAGCCGCATTTGGTGGTAATGACGAAAATGGAAATGAATTGCCTGAAGGGGTTTATTACTACACTTTGGAAATTTTAGAATATCCCTGCAACGACACCCCTGAACTTCAGCCTTTTTGCAGCGGAAGCATTTCACTCTTTAGAGAATAAAAGAACCCCATGAATAAGATCCTCCTTTTCTTTTTTGCCTTGGTCCTCGGGATCAACGCAAATTTATCCGCCCAATCAGGAATGAACCAAGCTTCCATTGAAGCAGCATATACCGAAGCGGGATTCAATTACGAGCATGTAAATAGCATCGCAAGTCAGATTACCCAGAGCGAAGAGAACATGGCTGTCGGCCTTGCAGTATCCATGCTTCGGGCTATGGAGGGCATGAAAGATGCCAATGAGCCCCTTCCGATGACGGAGTCCACGTTAACCCTTTGGACCCAAGACTACGGACTCACAATAGAACAAGCGCAAGACATGTACAAAGTCGCCGTTCGTTTCGCCCTCCAAGGCCTCCGTCGCTGACGTCCTTTTGACGTCTAGGCAAACGAATATGAACCCAAGGTTGCCAGTTATGAAGCCGATGGATGTATGATCATTCGGTATTTGATCGAGTGCTATCTTCTGACCATCTAATCACTTAAAAGTGCGGCTATCTCATTCAATCCATCTTGCATTCCGCCAGAAAATCGAACGGGAATGGGGTAACAGCGTTGTGACTCAAAGAGATTGCATCGAATTGTCAAAAGATCTATCTGCAACAAATGGGGCGAAGGTCGGCAGCCATACGTTACGAAGGTTTTTTGGTTTGGTTGAATGGGATGGCACGTTCAGAAAATCCACCTTGGATCACCTCGCGCGGTACGTTCATGAGGCCAACAGCAGTGAGTTGATTTCGCAACTCCAAAGTCAAGAAGACCTCGTCGAAATCCTTGTCAAGCTTCAAGTACAGAACGTTGCCATCGATGAGTATTACATTAAAAAGTCACTCGAAGAAAAAATCACACTAGAGATTGTGATGATGGCTGGACACATGATACTCATCAGACTCGAGCAGACGGATCACGACCGAACCATCCGGATGTTAAATACCTTGAAACACCTCGATGAACAGAGGTCGTCTAATTTTCCAACGGCATCGGTATTCGCCCACTATGTGGCTCCACAATTTCATCAGATTACCAACGATGATTTCACACGACGGCTCATCAACGAGACACCTTATGTCAATTTAGTTCTGGGGTTTTATGCGCCGATCATGGATTTAGACGGGCACTTTGGGCGGCACATTCGCCTGATGCTGACGTATTCAAAAGACTTAGAGCATCAAGCTTATGGGCACAGCTTATTGGCAACGTTCGCGCTACAAAATGGCGCTTTCGAGACAGCCAAGAAACATTTCGACTCAATACCCACCTTCCAAAACGAGCATGCCATTCTGCAAGGAAGAATAGATATCTTATCGTTTCTGATACAATCACCCAACGCCTCGATTTCATCCTGTTTGAGACCTCCAAAAAACCAGGAGATCATTTACTTTAAGGCCGTCATGCCACTGCTCATTTTCTTAGAAAAAGTGGATGAACTCGATGCTCTATTCTCTGCGCACAATTTCGCTCAAAACCAGACTTCGCATTGGCTTGAGAAAAGCGCTCAAAAACAAATTCATATCGCACAAGCATGGCTATTTGCAAGAAATGGAAAAACACATGAAGCAGGCGCCATCATCGACCAATACTCAGATACCATTTGGCCAAAAGACTACCAAGGAATCTCGGCAAAAATGATGGAACTGACCCGCAAGGAAATCGCATTACATCCAAGGAACTTGGGTTGATTCAATTTCGAACAAGGCCTTATCTCGCAGTTCCTTTGCTTGGAACAAGGGAACATAAGGCAGCGTAAGAGGACCCGCCGCGGTTAACAAAACAACGTTCGAAACGCCTTTTTTTCGCATGAACCAATTCGCGCGGAGCGTCACCCGTTGAAGTTTTCTCAATTCGATGCGGCGACTTAACTGTACCCGCCATCCCGAGCGAAAAATCAGCTCCGAAGGCATGACGATAAGGCACATCTGACGATGAAGCATCGCGGAAGAATAAATACTCCATGCAGCCCAAGCAAAAGCAAACAAAACCACCAAAAAGTTAGGCCATAAAAACAAAGGGATTGTACTCCAAGCTATGAATAAAACTGCCCTTCTAACCCACCAAATGGAATGAGGTTTAAGCCGAAGTGCTTCTGACGTACAATCCTCCTTGTAAATGCCAGAATTCAATGTCGCCATCTCCTCCCTACTTAATCCTGGTATGACCACATTGACCCCTCCAGCATCCGCGTTGCTTTGAGACCTCGCTTGGTGAATCTTGACGGTCTGAAAGCCGGCCAAACGCTGTAGAATACCACTTTTCCCTTCAAGCATCTGGATCTTATGCAGTGGCAATTTGAATTCGAATTTCTTCAAGAATCCTCCCTTCATCTCCAAATGACTCGAGGTCAACCGCACGGTTAGCCTGTGATAACGAAGCAAGGCGCCAAGCAATGAGACAAGCAAACCCGTGAAAAGAAAGAAGAGGCCAAATAGCGGAACCGCAAAAATCCAGGCAAATTTAAAAGCCCAAATCCAAACTGTGGGAAGGGAATCAAGAGCCTGCTCGACCCATTCCATCAATGGCTCAGCCACTGCCACGACAGCCCCGAATGAAATCATCGCATTGCGAAGATGATTTTGAGTCAATCCAATTCTAAAAAGTTTCTCCCAATCCAATTGAATCAAGGGCGCAACCTCTGCCTTTGGTTCGTGATGCGCAGAGCTCAAAACGTCTATCAGCAAGCTTGCTTGATCTTTTTTGAGCGCGGTGAGTTCCACCTCCGCTCCACTCGACCCTGCAGTATCGATTCGCAATCCTACCAAACTGAAGAATCGATGCCAGAACAGCTCCTCTGTGTGAACCGTTTGTATTCGATCCAATGGAATCACCAACCGCTCCCGTTCCAATATACCCCGCTCAATGATGAGCGATCCCGCATCGATCTTGAACGTAAACCGCCAATGCTCCAAAGCCGCAAATGCACAGAGGCCAATCAGAACGATAACACTCACTAACCCAGTATACATTCGAACCGAATCTGAAATGGCCAATCCAGCAAGAGCAGGCCAAAAGCTCCTGATCAGCAGCCAAGCGTTTCGTGTGAAATACCGAAATACGCCGAGAACATGCTGCCGTTGAGGAAGCGAAAACACCCCCTCAACTTTGTCCTGCTCGTTCATCTAAAAAGGCTCTGAGTTGCTGAGCTCGTGCAAAGTCTAACCCCGGCACACGAAGGTTTGCACCTGAACTACCTGCAGTATACAATTTTAAAGTGCATACACCGAATGCACGTGCAAGTGGACCTTGGGAAACCTCACTGTGTTGAATCCGATTGAACGGCACCGTGACCATTTCACGAACCCAATATCCAGAGCGAAAAGTCAAGTCATGGTCTCTCACCAGAACACCGCGTATCGGGAAACCTCGTAATTCCTCCATTGCCCAAATTCCTATGAATACAGCCATTGTCGCAAAAACGACCCATAAGACTCCCGGGACGGATTCCTCTTCGGACATGGCAAACCAAACCGCCGGAAAGATCAATGCCGCAAGCCCCAAGATGACAACAGCCATAAAAACCGACCATCGAAGACGCTTATACCGCGCAGGCATTGGCTCAAACTGACTTTCGTCCACTTGCGGAAGAGAATCAATGCGTGATGATGGGTTTTGGAATAAATCAGCCATGGTTAACTTGGGCACAAGGTACGCTTTGCCCTTCTTCGAGAAATGATTTTTTTGCATCACCTCACCTTTCACCCAATTGCATAACACCATGTCCGCCTCCTACATCCTCGCACTTGATCAGGGAACCACAAGCAGCAGAAGTTTGATTGTTGACGCACATGGTCAAGTTTTATTTCAGGCGCAAAGAGAATTCACCCAGCACTATCCTGAGCCGGGCTGGGTCGAACACAATCCAACAGAAATTTGGGACTCCCAGTGGGCAACCATCCAAGAAGTTTTATCCAAATCCACCTTGGATCCTTCGTCCTTCGGGGGCATTGGCATAACCAATCAACGTGAAACGACTGTTGTGTGGGATCGCACGACAGGTGAACCCGTGCACAGGGCCATCGTTTGGCAGGATCGACGCACAGGTGATTATTGTGAAAAACTCAAGTCCAATCTCACGGTAAAGGATGACATCCAATCGAGGACGGGCTTGATGGTAGACGCTTATTTCTCGGCATCCAAAATTCGCTGGATCCTCGATCACACCGAAGGCGCAAGAGAAAGGGCCAATCGGGGAGATTTGCTGTTTGGGACGGTAGACAGTTGGCTCATCTGGAAACTCTCGGAAAGCACTTCGCACATAACGGATGCTTCCAATGCCTCGCGGACCATGCTGTTCAATATCCACACCATGGAATGGGACGCTTCACTTTGCACCTTGTTCAATATTCCCATGTCCATGCTTCCCGAAGTGGTCTCCAGTAGCGGCCAACTCGCACAAGCCACATGCTTCACCCACCCCATTCCCATCACCGGTATTGCAGGGGATCAACAAGCGGCCTTATTTGGACAACAGTGTTTTCGTCCTGGTATGGTCAAAAACACATACGGCACTGGGTGTTTTATGCTCATGAATACGGGTGACCACGCCGTGCAATCAACGCATGCACTTCTGACCACAGTGGCCTGGAAAATTGGCGATCGTGTTCAGTTTGCTTTGGAAGGAAGTGTTTTCATTGGCGGTGCTGCTGTGCAATGGCTTCGCGACGAACTTTCTTTCATCGAAAATGCTGCTGAAATCGAAGCTTTGGCCCACACTGTGCAAGACTCAGGAGGGGTGTATGTGGTTCCCGCTTTTGCTGGATTGGGAGCACCTTATTGGAACCCACGTGCACGGGGTAGCATCTTTGGGGTAACGAGGGGAACGGGACGCGGTCACATAGCACGAGCTATTCTCGAAAGCATAGCCCTACAATCGATGGATGTGCTTGAATGCATGAAAAAGGACAGTGCGATCGCCATCACGGAGATGCGTGTGGATGGGGGGGCTGCCAAAAACATCCTGCTCATGCAATTCCAGTCGGATGTACTTGGCATCGACGTTGTAAGGCCTCAAAATACGGAGTCCACTGCAATGGGTGCGGCATATTTGGCGGGGCTGGGCTGTGAAATTTGGACCAGCATGGAGGAACTTTCCGCATCCCTTGCACCACAGGATACGTTCAAGCCTTCAAAAGACAAAAGCGAAATGAGGAACAAAATAAGCGGATGGAAACGCGCTGTCAAAGCGGCTGCTTATTGGGCGAATGACGGGATGAAAGAAGAAAAAACATCGGAATCATGAGTGGGATGGGATCACGTCGGGATCATTGGAGTCGCGTTCGTTCGAAGACGGAATGGGACGTCATGGTCATTGGAGGTGGTGCCTCAGGGCTAGGTATCGCCGTGCATGCTGCTTCGAGCGGACTCAAAACAGTGCTTTTTGAGCGAGATGATTTTGCCAAAGGCACATCGAGCAAAAGCACCAAACTTATCCACGGAGGAGTGCGCTATTTGCAGCAAGGAAACATAAAATTGGTCAAAGAATCCTTGCGTGAACGCGGGCTGCTCATGCAAAATGCACCACATCTGGTACACAACATGAAATTCGTTCTTCCAACGTTTAAACCTTGGCATACCTGGTACTACAGCATAGGGCTCAAGGTGTACGATCGATTGGCAGGTCGTCTAGGTTTGGGAAGATCTGAATGGCTGAACCAATCCGAGACGAGCGCTTTGTTACCCGGCATAAAATCGGACCTTCTTGCGGGTGGTGCTAGCTACCATGACGGCCAATTTGATGATGCACAATTGGCCATGTCGCTCGCCAAGACTGCTGTTCATTACGGAGCAACGCTCTTGAATTATTGCAAAGTGACCTCCTTTGTTCATGAAAATAATGGTCTAAAAGGTGTGGAAGTTCAGAACTCCATAGAATCCGAAACATGCCGCGTGCGTGCACGGTTCATCATCAATGCGACGGGCCCCTTTAGTGATTCTGTCATGTCACTCGACAATCCGAAGCACAAGCCCGTTATCAAACCCAGTCAAGGAGCACATTTAGTGGTCAATTCATCTTTTTTCCCGGGGGATACGGCAATGTTAATACCCAAAACAGATGACGGACGCATCCTATTTGCCGTGCCGTGGCACGGAAAAATCATTCTTGGCACCACAGATACAGCGGTCGATTCTGTTCTGAAAGAGCCGGTACCTCTGGATGCGGAAGTTGATTTCATCCTGCATCACCTCCAACGCTACTTGAAAAAGGCACCCAATCGCTCCGATGTGTTGAGTGCATTTGCAGGCATTCGTCCATTGGTTAAGTTATCGAATAAAAAAACCGCTGAACTAGCGCGCGATCATGTGATTCGTGTCAGCGATTCAGGCTTAATTTCAATTTTAGGCGGAAAATGGACGACCTATCGCAAAATGGCTGCAGACGTGATGGGTAAAATAAAGAGCATGAGCAACGAAAAAATCGTTCTTTCCGATACCCGAATGCTTCGCTTGGTTGATTACAATACCCTTGTCGCCTCTCCTTCCGTTGAACACTTAGATGATGATGCGTTGCGCAAACGCATTCAACATGAAGTCGATCACACGAGTTGTCTCACCGTTGAGGATTTTTTGGCAAGGCGAACCCGGCAGCTGCTATTGGATGCGCGCCATGCCATAAAACGAGCTCCGTTTATTGCTTCTTGCCTTGCTGAAATGCTCGATCGAGATCCAGAATGGCAAAATCTCCAAATTGAATCTTTCAATGCCTTCGCCGCATTGTATCTTCCGGCCGATTGATTGTTCATCCTCATGCAACCTTATATCGCAGAATTTATTGGAACGTACTTGCTTATAACGGTAGGTGCAGCCATCAATGCTAACCTCGAATTAGCTAAAACCAAAGGAAACAACTCCGGTTGGATCGTCATCTCCATTGGCTGGGGAATTGCCGTGTTTTTGGGCGTATATACCGCCACGGCCCTTGGCGGAAGTGGCCACCTCAACCCCGCAGTGAGCATTGGAGTGGCTGTGTTCGGAGATTTGAGAATGGAACTACTGCCCGGATACATCCTCGCCCAGATTGCTGGTGCCTTTTTCGGCGCCATTACAGCTTGGCTCGCCTTCATAGCGCATTTTCGTGAGACCGTGGATCAGGCAGCCATTCTCGCCGTTTTTAGCACAGCGCCCGCCATCCGCAATAAACCTGCGAACTTTTTGACAGAGACCATCGGAACCTTTGTGCTCGTATTAGGAGCCTTGAGCGCTTCTGAACCCTCGTCTTCTTTAGGTGCACTCGACGCGCTGCCCGTTGGTTTGCTAGTGATGGGCATTGGCATGGGCTTGGGCGGCCCCACGGGCTATGCCATCAATCCAGCTCGTGACTTGGGTCCGCGCATAGCCCATGCATTGCTCCCCATTCGAAACAAAGGAACAAGCGATTGGGACTATGCTTGGGTGCCTGTCTTAGGTCCCATTACAGGCGGAATCCTTGGATCCGGCATTCACTATTTACTGCTGTCATGACGCGACTTGCATTCTTTGGATTCCTGATCACCTTCATTCCTCAAGTCATGTCGCAATCGCCGCTCATTGTCGCTCACCGTGGATATTCTCATCTCGCTCCGGAGAATTCTCTTTCTGCATTTGAAAGAGCGATCGAAATAGGTGCTCCCTTCCTGGAACTCGACGTTCAGCGCAGTGCCAATGGTACTCCCATCGTCATCCACGATGAGAGCTTGGAACGCACCACTTCCTGCAGTGAACTTGGACGTACGGATGGTTACACGGATCAGGAACTGCAATCTGTTAGAATCGGCTATCCATCCAAGTTTGGACTGGACTTTCAGCACGAGTCCCTGCCTACGCTCAGTCAAGCACTTGAATTGGCAAAAGGACGCATCGGCGTTTGCGTTGAAATCAAGGTAGCGGGCATTGAATCGGCCATCATCGCCGACATCGCAAAATGGAACATGGAAAAGGAAGTCGTTATATTCTCCTTTTTGCCCGAAGTACTCCGTTCTATTCACTCGTTGGCACCGGATTTGAAGCTGCTGTTTCTCAAATCCAAGGCGCGCAGTGAGGACTTAAACGAATGCCTGGCCTTGCACGCAACCGCTTTGGGTGTTGGAGGAAAGACTCAGTTGGATCATGCTTTTCTAAAAGAAGCCGCTGAAAAGAACATTGAAATCTGGCGATGGACGGTCGACGACGTACGCGAAATGCAACGCCTCAAATCACTTGGTATTCATGCCATCATTACCAACCGGCCAGACCTGGGGCTCACACTGCACCTTGAGTAGCAGGCAGCCCCAGGATGTCCGGCAAATGCGTGAATTAACCTCCTAGTTTTCGAGCGAATTTAGCGAGTGGCTTGGAGCGGGATGGGTTGTCTTCTCCATTCTCCACGGACCAATCCCAGCCATCTGCACGGGCACGGTCCAACCATTCGTTGATGATCAGGCGCACATCGGAATCCATGCGGACCGTTCGATTGGCATCGATGACCATCTTAAACTCCTTCGGCACAGATTCAAACAATTTTCGAATGCCCACCTTGTGCATGAACGTCACATCTTCTCCTAGATGAATGATACATCGTTTGTTGACATCGTCCAATTCAAAGTCAATGATGGGCTGGTGAAAATGATCGTAAAGAATCACGAGCAGCGCCGCAAGAATGCCGATGCCGATGCCGACCAACAAATCAGTGAAAAGGATGGCCAAAACGGTAATAACAAAGGGCAGAAACTGTCTCGCTCCTTGCTTAGCGATGGCTTTGAACTGCGCGGGTTTTGCAAGTTTGTATCCAACCAACAGCAGCACCGCTGCTAAACTTGACAACGGAATGAGATTCAACAAATTCGGAATAAGAAACACCGAACCGAGCAACAAAAACCCGTGCAAAATTGCCGACATTTTGGTCTTTCCTCCACTTTGGATATTGGCTGAACTTCTGACAATAACCTGAGTGATTGGCAGGCCACCGATCAGACCGGACAAAACATTTCCTGTTCCTTGAGCGATTAATTCACGATTGGTCGGCGTAATGCGCTTTTCAGGATCTAATTTATCCGTTGCTTCCACGCAAAGGAGCGTCTCCAGCGACGCTACAATGGCGATGGTGATTCCCAAAATCCACACATCACTTCGATTCCACGCACCAAATTCGGGCACCCTCACCACATCCGACCATCCATTGACAATCATTGGAATTTGGACCAGGTGATCCGCCCCCAAACCGGAAGCTCCATCCCGGGTCACCAAATGCAAGCCGATTCCTGACAGGACCGCTACCAGTGAGCCCGGCAGATATTGCGTCCACGTCAATCGTTTCATAAATGGCTGTTCCCACAAAATCAAAACCGCAAGTCCAACTGCAGCAATGCTCAGGGCAATGGGTTGGATCCCATCCAACATGAAAGACAGGTCGGTGAAGGTGTTGTGCGTTGCATCTTGAGCAAACCCCAGAGACCCTTCAGGCTCAGCATCGTAACCAAAGGCGTGAGGAATCTGTTTGAGGATGATGATCAAACCAATGGCTGACAACATTCCCTGAATCACCGACGATGGGAAGTAAAAACCAATGATTCCTGCTTTTAGAAATCCAAGAAGCAACTGGACAAGGCCTCCAATGACCACAGCTAACAAGAACACCTCATAAGAAGGCATGGATTGTATGCCATTCAAAACAATGACCGCAAGTCCAGCAGCAGGGCCACTAACACCAATGGCCGATCCACTGATAAAACCTACCACGATACCTCCAATGATACCGGCAATTAAACCCGCTATGGGGTCAGCGCCAGAAGCCAAGGCAATTCCCAAACAAAGAGGAAGTGCAACCAAAAAAACAACCAAGGATGCTGGAACATCCTTTGCTAAATACTTAAACATCAGAAAAAAATTTGAATGAAACGCTCAGCGAGTCCGAAAACTCAAGATTGCCGCAGCAGTTGCAGCATTAAATCATACGCAGCATTCCGGGGGTTCGAGGTGACCCTTAAGTTGTGGTGAATCCCAATTGCCTCGATCATCCGCACGCGCCCACGCCTCATCAAACATCATCTCCTGAGCACGGTCCATGGATTCCGAAGACCACTTCTTCCCCTCATCATCCGCCTCTCCCTTCTCTTCGCCTTTGTTCTCCTCATTCCGGTCTTCTTCCGCTCCGTCGATTACATTCCAAACGACCTCATCTTCGAACGCAAAGTCTATTAGCTGCATCGCTGGGACAAAAGCCCAACAGGCAATTGTCAAGGTGATCAGGACGTGGGCTATTGATTGTCTCATTGAACAGCGTTCGGGGAGTAAAATTAACTTCTTCTGCCTGTAAAATGTTCCGATTGTTCCCAAAAAATATTCAAGACGTGTTGGTGTTCTGTGAGCGTTAAGAGCGAAGCAAACCTGCTTGAAATGCAGCCAATGCAGTTGTTTTTTGTGTTCTCGGATTCATGCTTTTGAACAAAACGCCGTAAAGAATGTTTAGTTTATTGGTTAACAGCTACCTACATGCTTCAATTTCTACGGTCCAAATCTGAAATTATTCTCTCAGAGGCTACAAAAGAGCGCATCGAGAGGGGTCTTGTGGCATTTGCCTTGGGCATGTTCTTAATTCACCTTGTCTTATTTGGTCTGAATCAAGTTCTGGAGTTGAACTGGACCTCAGCATACTTTGGACACCCGCTGCAAACTTTGTACACCCCATTTTCAGCCATCCTTGTCGCGGAAGTCTACCTCCTTATCTACTACCTGCCCACCAGTTTTGCCCGATCCATGGGAAAGCAAATGGAAATCGTCGCATTGATTGAGATCCGGTCGGTTTTCAAAGATGTAGACTTTACCTCCAAGTGGCCTTGGGAGGCGGATTTCTTTCCGCATTTGCTTGGTGCTGTCGCACTGGGCGGAATACTCGCTCTTTTCTACCGGATTCTTCCGCGAAGAGCTGCTAGAATTGAAGAGGTGGACCTCAATAGGTTCATTGATATCAAGAAAATACTGGCCGGTTTTCTTTTTGTCTATTTAGTCGTGTTGAGTGCATGGTCCGTGCTCACTTGGGGCCAAGAAGTGCTTATGCAGCCAATCAGCGAAATCCATGACCCCAACGACTTTTTCTACAATGATTTCTTCACAGCACTCATCCTGATTGACGTATTGCTCCTCGTGATATCCTTCCGCTACCTGAATGATTTTGGCTTGGTACTTCGAAACTGCGGGTTCATCGTGGGTACCATTTTGCTTCGCAGGGCCTTGGCTCTTGAAGCATGGCATGCGCTGTCGTACGAGTTGACGAGCGGTATTTTAGCGGTATTGGTTTTAATTCTTCACCGCAGTTTGACGAGCAAAACGCCGGAATAGATTCACCTGGCTCAGTGCACTTCGACGGTGCCTTCAAGCGTGGCACCAAACATCGCAACACCGCGTTCTGTGGGAATAGCCCATGCCCTGAACATCCCTGAACTATTGCACACGAGAGCGATGTTGCCTTTGGCATCGACCCCGACGACTCCGCCGTCTCCCCCCAACTCACCCATCTCACCAAAGATTGCACCTCTGCATGCTTGAGCTAACGTTTCCTTGCCGTGCAGCATCCTTCCATGCACGTCTTGAGCAACTCCCGTCCGGATAAAGTACTCACCCCAACCTGTTGCTGAAATCGCGCACGATCGGTCGTCCGCCCATGTCCCAGCCCCGATGATGGGACTGTCTCCAATGCGACCGTGTTGCTTGTAGGTCATCCCTCCAGTCGAAGTGCCCGCGGCAAGGTGACCTGCTTGATCTAGCACCGTGCATCCCACGGTCCCTTTCTTCTTATCAAGCCCTTCATTTTTTTGCTCAGATTTGGCCTTGGCACGCTCGTATCGTCGAAATGCTTTTTGCGTCCAAAACCAATCATCTCCAGCTTCTTCGTGCCCCATGGATAAGGCAAATTCACCCGCACCATGACCGCTAAAAAATACATGATCACTCGAATCCATAACTGATCGCGCCACAGATATCGGATGCCTGAAGCCGCGAATTCCTGTGATCGCACCGCAGTTTCGAGATGCTCCATCAGCTATCGAAGCATCCAATTCCTGGACGCCTTCTGCTGTGAAGACTGCACCCCTGCCAGCATTGAAAAGTGAATCATCTTCGAGCATGCGGATGACCGATTCTACCACGTCCACCGCCCCCGAGCCAGCCGCGAGCATTTCCTCTCCAATACTGAGTGCCGCAGAAAGTGACTCCGTGTAAGCTCTTTCTTGTTCGTCCGTCAAATCCTTCTCACCGAAATAACCAGCACCGCCATGAATCGCAATGGCCCAATCCCTGCGCTCCATATTGGAATCACCTGATCCAGTAGGTGATTCCAAATCGCTGCACCCCGTTGCAAAAATGATCATCAGCATAAGCCAACCCTTGATGATGGACGTGTTCATTCGCATAAATTAAGTCATGGGCTTGGTTCCTGAGACGAATAGTTTTCCCTCACTCGATTCAACACCCGATGATTGATCGTAGCCAATGGTTGTCAATTGGATGTTGCAAAATCCCGAAGCACCCATCATTTCCTCCAATTGATTCGCAGTGCAATAATGTAAAAAAGCCAAATGTTCTCCTTTCGCTCTACGGTAGAAAACATCCCCAGATTCATAGCCTTGATTGTACAAACGTTGCATTTCAAATTGACTGATCGCTTCTGGGCCCCATTCATTGGGATCCGCTACATCGAATGCGTCGAAATAAAAACGTCCACCGGGTTTGAGCATGTCAAAAGCACTCTGAATGACCCCCTGTCGTATTTCCTCATTGGGTAAGTGACCGTATGCATAAAGCAAGGTAACCGCATCAAATGCTTCCTTCTCTAACCAAGTGGAAGGATCTCGAAGTGACCCTACCCGTACACTCAGTCCGCGGGCTTTAGCTTGGTCCGACATGTCATCGCAAAGGTCAAGGCCAACCATTTCATAGTTCAATCCGGACTTGGATTGCACCTCAATTGCTCTGCGCCCTGTTCCGCATGCCAAATGCATGACACGGCTTACAGAATGAACCTCTTGCAAAGCACGGAGGTCATCGGCGATTCGATCATCTATGCCTTCCGTGTATTGCTTGCGCTTTTGAATTTGATCATCCAACTCATCATAGCGGTTGGCATGCTCCGCAAAATAGTCCATCACCATCTGCTCTATGGCAGGAGCACTGGGCTTGGGAACGACATTGCATTGGACATGAGAAGCCACATTCAATTCCTTGTATTCAAAAGCTTTTGGCTCAATGCTGTGGTAATGGTTTTCGCTCAAATGAACAGAGGCGGTCTGAGCCTCCTTGTTGCAAGTAAACTTCCGACCTGTTGGTAGGTCATAAAGAACCAACCCATCCAAATCGGCCAGGGCTGGACTGTAAAAATGCAACGTGACCAAGGCGGATGATTTACTTCCGTTGCGGATTTTATGGATCGTGCCATCGGGCTCTGGAACAACACCACCGGGGTGCGCGCGCAGCACATCCTGAATCTCAAGTTTGCCATCCCGCATGCGATAGGTGACATTTTCGAGCATTCCATCAAGGCAAATGACCGTACCCCAGAAGCCCGAATGATGGTGGACCGCACTTTCCACGCCAGGCGGCCAATGCAACAGCACGATCTCGAAAGGCTCCAAACACAAAATATTTCGCGCATAATCATTGGAATCCGTGACGGAAGGCACGTGTTTCTTCCAATCACTCGCTCTCCATTCTATGCCCTCTACCCAATCGCATAACGTCCTGTAGGTTAGCGGTTTTGGCGCCAATTCTGAAAGACGCGACACAAGCGATTTTAAATCCAGCTCCAATGTATCATTGATCATTTTCTCAAGCATAGGTCTAGCGGAAGATACCTTGATGAAGTCGCTCTCTCCAAATTAATCATTCGCCATTTGACCGGCTAAAAACAAAGTCATTGAACTGCTGGGTGGTCGGTTCATTCGCCCCATAGGTTTGCTTCATCAGAATGCCGATGGTTTTTGAATCCGGATCAGCGGTGTAAGTGGTGTTGAAGTAGCCTCCCCAGAAAAATGCCCCCGGCTCCAGCGAACCATCAACCTCCTCCTTTTGCACACCGAAAGCCAAACCTTGATGCCACGTCGATTCTCGAGCATGGACCTCATGATTGGCCATAATCGTGTCGATCGTAGACTCCCGTAAAATGCGTTGACCATCGTGCATGCCCCCATTCAAATACATCTGCAAGAACTTGGCATAATCCAGCGGTGTGCTGCAGAGTCCCGCGCCGCCGCTAAAATACGTTTGAGCGCCATCTACAGGATAATCTGTTTGGTATTGTGGATGGGTATGCAAGACCCAAGTTGCTGAGGAGTCAGGTTCCCAAACTGGCACCAACCGATTGCGAAGTGAATCTGGGAGATAAAAATAAGTGTCCTGCATTCCGATGGGTTCAAGTACCTCCGTTTTTAGGAATTCATCAAAAGGCCGCCCAGAGACGACCTCTATAACGCGCACCATGACATCCAATCCCAAACTGTAATTCCAACGTGCTCCCGGGTCATGAATCAATGCCGTGGACGCAATTCGGATGCAATTCTCTTCGGCCGTCAAAGAGTCAGTCGTGAACAAATCCACAACCCCTGCTTTCTCGTACAAAAGCTTGAACCTCGGATCACCGATTTCACCATAAGAAATACCGGATTGGTGAGTCATCAAATGCCGCAGGGTCATGATGGATTGACTGGGACGGATCGAACAAGTCGAATCCTCGAAAACTTCTTCGATGACTCCCATGGATCCGATGTCCGGAATGTAGTTAGAAACAGGATCATCCAACCCAATTAAACCCCTCTCCCACAATATCATAGCGGCTGTAGAAGTGAGTGATTTTGTTTGGGAACAAATTCGAAAAATCGCATCTTCCGGCATGCCCTCTAACTCTAAAGGATTGGCATAACCAAAGGCCCGAAAATGGGCCACTTCTCCATCTTTCATAATCAGAGCAATGCCTCCAGGAACTTGATGATTGGCAACGGCGTGATCGAGCATGGAGTCCAACGGCGCATACTCCGATGATCGAGGAAAATTGGACGTTGGGCTCATTTCGGAATCTGCACAACCAAGTAATGATGCGGTTGCAGCAGCAACAAATAAGGAAAACCGTGCATTCATGTCGCGTTCTTTTAGACTGGGCAAGGATGTTGGAAGTCCGCAAGCTAATGCAGGCAATTCGATTAGATTTGAACCATGCTTGGAAATTTATCAGACACTCCGTTCCCTTGCGCTCTCAATCATCCGCTCGCACTTTTTCTCTCCCTCACGCTTATATGCTCCAGTTGCGCAGAGCGCATGGAAGAGCAGACCATAACAAACGTTGCAGATGCTTCAGCGTGGGTCAATCCGATGGTAGGTACCACCCGGATGGGCCATACGTATCCCGGTGCGACGGCGCCGCACGGCATGGTGCAGCTCTCTCCGCAAACACATTATGAACCCTACTTGCGGGCCGATGACACTTACAATCCAGCAACATATGAATATTGCGCCGGATATCAGTACGAGGACACGACCATCCTCGGGTTCGCTCATACTTCGTTCAGCGGAACAGGTCACAGCGATTTAGGTGATATTCTCATCATGCCGACCACAGAAAGACCCGATCTGACATCCGATTCCGATGGAGGACCTTTGTTTGGAAGCGGATTCGATCATGCAAGAGAAGCAGCAAAACCCGGCCATTACGCAGTGTATTTGGACCGATATGATATCCAAGCGGACTTGAGTGCAACGGAACGGGTAGGCATTCACCGGTATCGTTTTGAGTCAGGAGGACATGCACATATCGCGTTGGACTTGGCGTACAACATATACCACCACCCCGACAAAAACGTTTGGACCTTTTTGCGTGTCGAAAATGACAGCACGGTCGTAGGATACCGACAAACCACCGGATGGGGCCGAACACGACTTGTTCATTTCGCCATGCGATTTGACCGCCCTTTGAAGGACTATGGCTACGTCCAAGGGCAAAAACTCGACTACAACGGCTTCTATCGCCGCTTCCAAGAGCATCAGGGATTCCCGGAAATGGCCGGACGGGATCTGCGGGCTTGGTTTGATTTTGGCACCGTTGAAGCAGGCGATCAGTTGGGCATTCGCGTCGCCCTTTCAGGTGTTTCCATGGACGGTGCTCTAAAAAACCTTCAAAGTGAAGCGCCGTACTCAGGATTTGACAGCTACCGTCAAGCTGCAAGGGCACAATGGAATGAAGCGCTGTCAAGGGTTGAAATTGATCCATTGCGCGAAGCTGATCGCACCACGTTTTACACAGCACTCTATCACAGCATGCTCAGTCCGATCATTTATGAAGATGTAGATGGACGCTACCGCGGGCTGGATCAGAACATTCACACCTCAGAAAACTTCACGAACTACACCATTTTTTCGCTGTGGGATACCTACCGCGCCTTGCACCCTTGGATCAACCTAACCCAACCGAATCGGGCGGCAGACCTCATCAACAGCATGCTGGCCCATGCGGATGAAAGCGTGCACGGAATGCTCCCCATCTGGAGTCATTATGCCAATGAAAACTGGTGCATGATCGGCTACCATGCCGTTTCTGTTCTCGCTGACGGTGTGGCCCATGACATACCCGGATGGGATCGAAATCAAGGACTGGAAACGGCCGTGAGGACCGCTCGTGTTCCTTACTTCGACGGGCTGGACTTGTACATGAAGTACGGCTATATGCCGGATGACTCGAGCCATTCCGCCGTTTCGAAGACATTGGAGTACGCGTATGACGATTGGTGCATTGGTCAATTGGCAAAAAGCACCGGAGACCTGGTAATTGCGGCGGAATTTGATCGGCGGTCAGCAGCGTATCGAGAAGTCTGGGATGCATCGTCAGGTTTCATGCGCCCGCGGTTGTCCTCAGGTCAATTCCGAGAAGAATTCGATCCGATGGAAACACACGGGCAAGGGTTCATTGAAGGCAATGCTTGGAATTATGGTCTGTACGTGCCGCATGCGCAAGATTCGCTCATCGCTTGGCACGGAGGCCCCGACTTATTTATAGCCCATCTGGATTCCCTGTTCACCATGAAGTTGGACGATGCCTACTTCGCCCATACCGAGGACATCTCGCGTGATGGCATCATTGGCAACTACGTCCATGGCAATGAGCCCGGCCATCACATTGCTTATTTGTACAACTTCGCCGGTGCACCAGAAAAAACCCAAGAACGCGTGCGAATGATTTGTGAGACCATGTATGGACCGGATACCGATGGGCTATGCGGCAACGACGACGCGGGTCAAATGTCAGCGTGGTACTTGTTTTCTAGTCTGGGCTTCTATCCTGTCGCTCCAGGTTCGGGCATGTATGACCTAGGCAGCCCGACCGTCCGGTCAGCGCGAATTGCAGTCGGACAAGGGCAAACATTGATCATTAAAACCCGGGGGAATGAAGTCGGAAAATCTCGTGTGAAATTAGTCCGTTGGAACGACCAAGTCCTCAATGGATGGCAAATCGCCGCAGCTGAATTGGTGCAGGGAGGAACGTTGATATTTGAATTTGAATGAACCCATGAACTTAAAAAAAACACTGCTCTTTGCCAGCATCTTGTTGATCAACTTCGGCGGACTAGCTATCGGAGGCTGGTTTACCGGACCGGGGGTTCAATCCGAATGGTACGCTGCACTTCCCAAAGCCCCCTGGACGCCTCCTGGCTGGGTTTTTGGCGCGGCTTGGACCTTAGTGATGGTCGGTTTTAGTGTGTTTGGCTATGTCATTCTGACTAGGGCCAAAACGAAGGGATCGCGCTCACGCTGGCTCAGTTGGCTGATCTTATCCTGGATCCTGAACGTTGGATGGAACCCGTTGTTTTTTCGTTGGCATCT
The DNA here is from genome assembly GCA_002292325.1 of Flavobacteriales bacterium UBA979. GTDB lineage: Bacteria > Bacteroidota > Bacteroidia > Flavobacteriales_D > Sanyastnellaceae > UA16. The sequence goes on from DBBR01000034.1 coordinate 28,578, forward strand.
CCTTCAATGGGCGTTGGTCGAGATTACACTCCTCTTAGCGCTCACGCTTTGGCTCTTTCTCTGCGGCTGGAAGGAATTGGGAGGAAAGAGTGCGGTTTGGAGTTTGGCTCCTTATTGGGCATGGCTGATGATAGCCACCTCGCTCAATGCTTATTCCCTCTTTCATTAGACACGGGAGAACTCCGCTGATGCCTTCAACTTTGAACGTTTGACTCCAGTGCTTTCAAACATGGAGTCAAAGCCGCTAGCGCAGCATAGTAATCTTTTGAAGTCGCTGAAAGAAGCTCCACCGAAATGAAAATCGAGATGACGTTGGCACCCGTATGCCGATGCACGTAATTGTGCAGCAGGTTTGGACTTGTGGACACAAAATCTTCATGGGTTCCGACTGCATGACCCAGCGGACGCATGGCCTCTTTGAATCGTTGGATGAAGCTTTCTAGATTCGCCAAAGCTTCAGAAGAAACTGTTGGGTTTGCGACAGCCGAAACGCTGGAATCTCCCTTCTCCCCGCCAAATGTAACATGGAATTGAGCTTTGCGATGAGAAGCCGAAGACCGCAGTACTACAATCCAGTCTGTTTCTTTCTCAATGCCAGTTTGGATGTCCTGTAAGAATTCCGGAACTCCAGGAATGTCTGGAACAGTATCTTTCGCGAAATCAGGATTTTTCGTCAGATTGTATTTGATCTGAGGCAGTATTTCGGAGCCTGCAAAAACTTCGTTGCTCACCACATGGTGGCCTCCAGCTTTTCCCAGTGAGTAACCAAAGTGGGAGATCCCTCGCTCACCTCGTCCTTGAGGATTGATGACGTGGATATTCGTCTTTGCCGGAATATATTCAAAGCCGTAAGGCCGATTCAAGTTGAAATATTCGATCACCGTCAAGTCAGAAACCTTGAGTTCAGGGGATGACTTTTCCCATTTCAATCTCAATTGCCTGGAACTCCGAATGGCTTGCATGATTTCCTCTGGCGTCAATTCCAATTTGGACTGAAGAAAGGGCAAGGTCCTCTTTCGGGCTTGCAAAGGAAGCCTTCCCATGGCCGCCACAGGTTTTTCTGAAAAACTGGCTTCAATCAATTCGACATGCCGAGAGACCTCATTGCGTTTCTTTTCTTCATCCATTTCCTCTACAAATCCCGAGGCGATGATGCCCGAGGGAACGGCAAAAAGAGCGATCGAAAGAATACCTACCCCCGAGGCCAAAAGTTTGCCCAATGTCGTAACAGGCTGGAAATCTGCATACCCTCCTATGTCTCCAATGTATTGCGACATGGACCACAGCATGGCTTGACCAATGGAAGAAAACTCATCGGGTTGGGCCGCATTTTCGACCTGGAACAGGAGCACAGATAAAATAAAGGTGAGCAAGAGCAGAATTTGCATCGAGATCGACAGTTCTGATTTCTTTTTGCGTGTGGCTTCAATGATGAAATTGAAGGACTTGAGAAATCGCGCGAGCTTGAGCAATCGAAGGATGCGCAACACTTTGAGCGAGGACCAGGAAGTGCCTGGCAAGAAAATTCCAACAAGAGCCGGGATCACAGCGACGACATCAATCACGGCATACGGTGTCAACAAATAAGCGATTCGCCCTTTGAAACCAACAAACCGATCATCGAGCAAGTCCGCCGTCCAAACTCGAAGGATGAGTTCTAATGTAAATACCGTCGTGCACGTGAGGTTGGCAACCTGAAAAAGCCTCGAGAATCGCAACGCACCTGGAATGGAGTCAAGCACAACCTGAAAAGCCGATATCAGAATCAAGCCGACGATGATGAAAGTGGTGACCTTGGTTGCCTTTGAGGTTGCCAGATTACGCTCGTCCAGGAGCTTGGCAACAAGCAATTTGAAACGTTGGAGTGGAGAAGGGATCATCAAGTCGAAATTCAGACAGCAAAGTTTAAACAGGGAAATGTCATTGCATTCTGTGCAAAAATAGATGCTAGCTTGACGTTATTTAATCTATCATCGCTTCCAATGCGTGGACCGTCCATTGGCCGTTGATTTTCTCCATCTCAAAAGGCCAACGATATGGCATGCACTGGGGTTCAAGGACAAAAAACACCTCTCCCACAAGCTGCGTTATGCCGGGACGTATGGCCAACTTCACTCCCACCTGCGTGGTCCTCAATAACATAGGGACCATGACGTAATCAAAAGGTTCTAGACCGAGCTCTGAAGGAGGGTTTTCTGAGATCTCTTGGATCTGAGTCAGGAAGGGATTCTCCCACAAAACCTGAAATTTGCCCAAGTAATCAAAGTCTGATAAGGCGGAAATTACATACCCTCCGTATGGCATGTGAACGGTCGCCAAGAGCCAACAATCACCTTCCAGATGATCCACTTCAAACGTCACATCAAATCCAGGAGGTCGGACGGACTGATCTCGGTGCGGATGCATCAGCACCTCCTCAAGATCAATTTGCGCATGAATACCGAACGAGGCAAAAACAAGGAACAGGCTTGAAAAACAGGACCTCCACCCCCCCCTTGCGCTCAACTTCATTGAACAATCAACTGTGTTGATTGAATTCCTCTCGCGCTAAACCAATGCAGGCTATACGCTCCAGGGGCTAAGCCCGCAGTCGTCATCGTCATTTCACCTCGAAAGTTACCGCATGCCTCATCCTGAACAATGCGTCCCATTCCATCGCGCAAAACCAACCGGTACCATGCTGGGCTTTGAATCCAAGCAATCGTCTCCCCTTGTTGAACGGGATTCGGATAAACCAAGGGTGATATCAAGTCAACCTGAGTGGGAGTTTCCCACATACCATTGAATCCACCTTCGGTCACTACATGGATGGTGAACCCCTCCAAGAAATTAATGAATCCGTCATCATCGACAGAGACCGAATCACAATAGGTCGCCGTGCAGAGCAGCGAATCACCCCATGCAGCCGTCAAACACAACAGGTAAGGGCCATTGCCCGCATACGTGTAGGTCGGTGATGCCTCCGTGCTCGTCCCTTCATCACCAAAATCCCATTCATACGTCGGCTGTCCAGAGAGCTCTGGGACAATCACATCCAATGAACCGGGGATCAGATCTCCTGCCTCATCCACAGATTGCACGACCTCAAAACTCAATTCACAATTTTCTCCTCCTGTGGGGTTTGTTGTATCAACCTCATAACAATCCGTCCACGGTTCGCAATCAGCGGAAATCACTTCAACGCACACCGTCCAAAATGACTCACCTTCAAATTCCCAACCAAAATTTGAATCGTTGGTGTTGTTCATGGTCACGCCGTCAACGGTCCAATCGTAGGTAGCATTTTCCGGAGCACCGGCCACAGCAAACATCCAAGACCCCATCACCGTTTGCCCTCCATCCAAGCTCATGTTGCAAGGATTTACCTCGCCTCCGCAGTAGACTCCAGCCAGGAAGACATCGCTCAGTCCGCCCAGCGCGTTGGCCGAAAATGAGGCTGTCATGGTCGACATGACCGAATCACAGTTCATGTATGTTGCATTCACCATTCCTTGCATGGTCCCACTGGGCAACTCAAAGCTCACCGCTGCAACTCCGGATTCATCCGTGCTTTCTTCCGCCGTATAAACCGCGCCTGATGCCTCAACGTTAAATTCGACGGTAACACCTGTAGCAGCATTACCCGCTTCATCCGACAGCAAGGCTGTGGCATTTAAGTTCACCTGTGCACTTGCGAGTGCAGCTAATCCTAGGACAGAAAATGCAAGACAGATTATTTTCATCATGGTGGTATCAATTAAAAACGTTCATCGCTAAAGTACTGAACTCCAGCCAAAATCGCTTAACAACCCACAACCCATGAGTTTGCATTTTGCCCTTAGAGCAGGTAATTCATGGAGCTGAACTCCGAGTGGCCTCCTGCAATGACCTCCTCGACCAAATCTTTCTGATCCTCCGAACATGCAACCAGGGTGCGGATGGAGAACGAGCGAAGAGCGGCTTTGACGCTCAATGTGCTCACAGCGCTGTCTTTGCGGCCTGTAAAGGGCAACGCATCTGGTCCTCGCTGGCAGGATGCATTGATGTTTACCCGGCACACTTGATTCACGAGGTGGTCGATGCACATGCCAGCAGTCTCCGGATTTCGTGTGAACACACTCACTTGCTGCCCGTAATCACTCTCCGCGATATCGGTCAGAACCTCCTCAAAGTCCTCAAATTCCAATACAGGACAGACCGGGCCAAATTGTTCCTCTCGGAAAAGCCCGGTTTCTCTGGATGTCGGGAAAAGAATGGCTGGAAAAAATAGATTGCCCTCGACTTGTCCTCCTCTCGCATTTATGACTTCTGCTCCCTTTTCACATGCTTCTTTCACGTATTCTTCCATGTAACCCACCTTCCCTACTTCAGGAAGCGGTGTAATGTCCTTGTCCTCAAACGGACTCCCCCAGCTCAGCTCATCCGTCGCTTTTGCAAAGGCTGCAAGGAACTTCGATCGAACTTCCTTTTGAACGTAAATCACCTTCAAGGCCGTGCACCGCTGGCCATTGAAACTCCACGCTCCCTTGACGCACTCCTTGACTGCCACATCTATGTCCGCGTCGCTGAACACCACAGCGGGATTTTTGGCCTCCAGGCCTAGTACTTGCCTCACGCGATTCGGTTTCGGGTGTTGTGAAATCAAAGCATTGCTGCTTTTGCTATTGCCAATCAATGCCAGCACATCCACTTTACCAGACTGCATAATAGGCGAAGCCAGGGTACGTCCTCGGCCAAAAATGACATTGACCACTCCGGGAGGAAAACTTTCAGCAAAGGCCTCTAAGAGAGGGGTAATTAACAAGACACCGTATTTGGCGGGTTTGAAAACACATGTATTTCCCATCAACAGCGCAGGCAACAAAACACAAAATGTTTCGTTCAGCGGGTAATTAAAAGGGCCCAGGCAGAGCACAACGCCAATTGGTCCTCGGCGTATTTGAGCCAAAGTGCCGTTCACAGAGGTGATGTGACTGCCTTCTCGGTGTAAATTTTTGTATTCAGCAATCGTCTCTTCCAAATAGGTTACGGTGCGGTCAAATTCTTTCTCTGCATCCGAACGTTTCTTGCAAATCTCCCACATGAGCAACTCGATGACCTCGTCGCGCTTGGGAAGCATCAATGCGATGAACTTCTCCATCGCAGCGATTCGCTCATGTGCGGAAGCGGTAGGCCATTCGCCTCGACCATGATCGTAGGCCTTTTGTGCGGCATTCAATGCTTCCATGGCATACTCAGACGTCATATCCGGTGTGGACCCGAGGTATATCGGCTTCGCCTCCTTTTCATCAGCTGAGAGGATAGGACTATAAACAGCCGCTGTTGAACCAGACCAATTCTCCAAAGTTCCGTTAATGAGGTAGGATGAATGCTCGCGCGCGGGGTGGTTGGGGTGTTTCATAATGAGTTTAAAACCAAACTTTCAGTGAGAAGTTCTGCGTACAACTTGATTGGGGCACAGACTGCGGTTTCACTGGAACGGACTTATGCTAAAGTCTACTGATAAAACTTGACCTCGTGTATGTCATGAGTCCCCATATAACAATGTAAATTTAACCCTATGAATTCATTCCTAGTATGGCTCAGTCAGCCATGGCCCTGGTACGTAGCAGGGCCCATCATTGGCTTAATGGTCCCTTTGCATTTGATCCTATTGAATCGCACGTTTGGCATCAGCTCCTCTTTTCGCCACGTTTGCGCAGCGGTCATTCCAAACAACCTCGACTTCCTTAAGTACGACTGGAAATCCGAAACGTGGAACTTGGTCTTCGCCGTTGGGATCCTCGGAGGTGCATTTATTGCTGCACAATTCCTCAGCACGGATGCACCAATCGATTTGAGTCAAGCAGCGATTGCGCGCATGGGAGAGTTCGGCATCACCGACTTAAGCGGCCAACACCCCAAGCAAATTTTTGAGTGGAACTTGCTAGGCGACTGGCGAACTTTACTCTTGGTCGTAGGTGGAGGATTTCTTGTCGGATTTGGCACCCGCTATGCAGGGGGCTGCACTTCGGGGCACGCCATTATGGGCCTCAGTCACCTCCAGCTGCCATCATTTGTGGCCGTACTCGGATTTTTCACCGGTGGCCTTCTGATGTCATGGGTTTTTCTACCTCTCATATTCGCTTGATCCCTCCCGCACCATGAGAAATTTCCTAGCACTCTTTTTAGGCACCCTCTTCGGCATCATTTTAGTCAAAGCTGAGGTACTTTCTTGGTTCCGAATTCAAGAAATGTTTGCTTTTCAAAGCATCCACATGTTCGGCATCATCGGCCTCGCTATCGTCGTTGGCGCCTTGAGCGTCTTCATCATTCGAAAAATGGGCGTTAAAAGCATCGAAGGCAACATCATTGAATTAGAAGACAAGGCACCGCAATACAAGTCCGCCTATGTCGGTGGAACCATTTTTGGACTGGGCTGGGCCATGACCGGGGCATGCCCGGGGCCACTGTATGCCTTGATCGGCAGTGGAACGACCATCATGGTACTCAGCGTGGTTATGGGCATTTTGGGCGTCCTCACCTATGCCGCGTTGCGGAGCAAATTGCCGCATTGAAATGATGCTGCGAGCATCAACTTGAACGAAGCCCATGAAAATCGCGGTCATTGGAGCTGGTGCAGCCGGATATTTCGCAGCCATTTCCGCTGCGCATCACCACCCTGGAGCCCGCATCGTATTATTTGAAAAATCAGGGAAATCACTCGCCAAAGTCAAGGTGTCAGGAGGAGGTCGATGCAATGTCACCAATGCCACCTTCTCGCCTGCGGCGCTCTCGAAAAACTATCCACGCGGAGGCAAGCAGCTCAAAAAAACATTCAGCCAATTTCAAGCGACCGATACCATTCAGTGGTTTTCCGAGCGGGGTGTTGAATTGCATACTGAAGCAGACGGCCGAATGTTTCCAACCACAAATGATTCTCAAACCATCATTGATTGTTTGGTTATGGCAGCGAAAGAAGCGGACGTTCAACTGCGCATGCAAACCCCGGTTCGCGCGATTTTTCAAGACAACGACCAATTCAGGCTCAATGACATTGTGTTTGACGCCATCATTGTTGCCACAGGCGGCAGTCCAAAAGTGACCGGATTCGACTGGTTGGTGGACTTGGGTCATACCGTTTCCTCCCCCGTCCCCTCTTTGTTCACCTTCAATATGCCCGGCAACCGGGTGGTTGACTTGATGGGCGTGGTGATTCCCCATGCCATTGTCCGCATTCAAGGAACAAAATTGGCAGAGCAAGGCCCAGTGCTCATCACCCACTGGGGCATGAGCGGTCCAGCGGTATTGAAACTTTCGGCCTGGGGCGCACGTGAATTGGCTCAGTCTGACTATCGCTTCACGGCACAGATTAATTGGATCGGCGAAACCAATGAAGCCGAGGCGAGTGCGGCATTGGATGTCACCATGAATGCATTCCGAAAGAAGAAGCTAGCCAATGCTTGTCCGTTCGAATTGCCTCGAAAATTTTGGGAATACCTATTGAAAAAGTCCGGCTGCAATGCCGACTCTCCATGGATGGAAACCTCAAAAAAAGACCGAAATCGGCTCTTGAACTTGCTCTTAAACGACTGCTATGACGTGAATGGAAAAACCACATTCAAAGAGGAGTTTGTAACCTGCGGAGGGGTTGAACGGTCCGAAGTGGATTTCAATACGATGCAAAGTCGAGTCGCTCCGGGGATGTACTTCGCTGGCGAAGTCCTTGATGTGGACGGTGTAACCGGAGGGTTCAATTTCCAAGCAGCGTGGACCACAGGCTATGTAGCTGGAAAACTCGGTGGGCGAGCAGAAGACAAAGACTTGGATTAGCTTCGTGGCATGTGGAAAAAAGAAGACCAAAAGCTTGTTCGGGAGTTTACATTCAACTCATTTCCCGGAGCGCTCGATTTCATTCAGGAGGTTGGGCTGATCGCTGAAGCACATCGTCACCACCCGACCATCATCAATGCATACAACAAAGTCCGTCTAGAGCTAACCACGCGCGATGCCGGTGACACATTGACCTCCAAAGATTACGCACTCGCCGACGCCATCGATGCCTTAAGTCATTGAAGTTGGACCTCTTCGTCATCTGCCGTTGGATCATAATCTTCTGTAGATTTTAATGTATTTAATTCACTTTTCGGATCCTGAGACCGAATAAAAGGGAATAATAGCTGTACGTACCACGGCTCATTCATTCTATTCCAAGCCCCGAATTGCTCAGGGTAGCGACGGGTGATTTTGGCGGTCCCGAATAACACATCCCAGAGAAAAAGCAGGTTTCCATAATTTCCATTGGGATTTGAAATACCATCCGATGCCGTTAAGCCATGGTGGGCAAAATGTGTAGAAGGAGTTGAAATCGTGCGTTCAATGATCCAGGCCAATGGATGAAGCCACTTCGTACTGTACAAAACTCGATCCCATTTGGTTTCGCTGTGGGCAAGCAAGATGACCAACAGCTTGACCGTCAGATAAACCGAATAAACAGACCCCATACCTAAAAACACCAAAACTGCAGACAGCCAAATCCCCGGCATCAATGCGTAGTACAAAAAAGCATTGCGGTACGTCACCAGCACCCCCATTTCCTGCACCACATGGTGGGGCCGATGCAGCTTCCAAAGTATGGGGTGATGATGGGATAACCGATGCCAGCCGTATTGAGTCAAATCATCAAAAAGCAAAAAACAGGCGAACTGAATCCAAATCGGCCAGGACAATAAAGCACTGTCCCATGCGGGAAGCAACCAAGCCATCCCACCAAGCACCAATAAAAATATCCCGGGTTGAATGACCGTAGGCAAAACCGCCAAACTGATCAATTCAATTGAAAAATCATTCCTTGTTCGCTTGTCATCGAAATATACCCCCCCTAACGCTTCAATTCCTCCGAGCACAAGAAGCGTCGCAAGGGGTATCAATTTGCTGTGTTCCACACCGAAAGATAAACATTCAATGGCGACAACGTTTCGCAAGCCGCCGCTCATACCGCCATGCACGTAATTCAAGATTGCATTCAGTACGCTAATTCTTTCTTGACAAATCACTGACACAGGACCTGCACGTTTACTCAATTTCACAAACCAACTTTGCGGCCACAATCCAAGAAAATGAATAAGTTCTACTCTTTAATTTTGGTCACCTTGACCTCTTTTTCCAGCTACGCACAGGACGTAGCCTATGACAGCGTATCCCTCGGAGCGGACAATGCCAATATGGTTTGGTACAGCCTGTCCAATGGTGAAGTCGGTACTGCCGCGCTTGCAGATTGGCACATCGCTTTGGACGTCCGACCAATGGGCAGCACAGCTCGAATCAATGGAGGACTGGGCGTCCAATTGTTTGAATACGGGACGCTCGACCAATGGGAGACTGCCTCGCTCGAAGGATGGGAAATGAGCGAGCCACAATACAACGACCAAACCGATTGGTCCAATGCAGCCTTCAGCCAGGGTGGCGATGGCATGTTTGATTTTGGTTGGGGGGTCTACGATGTGATCACCCACGTTGTCACATCAGATCGAACCTACCTTCTCCAATTGGCGGATGAAAGTTGGAAGAAGGTTGCACTGCTCTCATTGGAAAGCGGCGAATACCAGTTGCAATTTGCGAACCTAGACGGCTCGGCAGAAACAATCCTGAACATCAATAAATCAGATTATCCGGGTAAACTCTTCGCATACTGCAACTTGGAGACCCAAACCGTAACCGATTTGGAACCCGCAGAGCCATGGGACTTTGTGTTTCTGAAGTACCTCGAGGATGTCGGGAACGGAAATTACTACGCGGTAGCTGGCGTCTTGAATCACCCGGCAGTTTCTGCGCAAGAAGTAAACGGATTGGCCGATCCCTTCCAAGACGGCAATTACAGCTTCGATTCATTCAGCATGGAAACGAATGCAATCGGTCACGATTGGAAGACCTATGTACCACAACAAGGTTATGTCCTAGAGAATGAACGTTGCTATTTTGTAGCGGACCAGGACAGCGCATTTTGGCGCGTCGTGTTCACCGAATTTGAAGGAAGTGCGACAGGAAACATTGGTTTTGGTAAGGTCTCATTGACAGGTGCAAATGCCGTTATTGAAACAACTGCCGATGACTTGTTTGTGCTCTATCCCAATCCTGTTGCGCTCCAGGGATCAGTCAACCTGCAATGGAAAGGCAGAACCACAAGCAATCACGAAGTAGCCATTTATGGTTTGGATGGTACGCTGAAATTTCGCCGCTCGATCTCCGGACAGATGACTCAAATTTCTCTCGAATCCCTCTCCAAAGGCATGTACATCGTTCGCGTGACCAATGGCAACGGGGGATTGACCACAGAACCGTTGATCGTCCAATAACGCATGAAGCACTGCATCGGATTCGTTCTTGCATTGGCATGGTCTGCTGTCCTTTTTGGACAGCAGACTGTGCCTTTATCCATTGACAGTGCCCTTTGGCAGTTGGTCGAATTATCAAATGCCGTCGTCACAGGGGAGCGGGATGAAACAACTGCAGAGCAGGCCTTGCGTCCTACGCGCGTCATTAGCCGTCAGGCCATCGAGCAAAACGCCTCACCCACACTCCACGAATTACTCAACCGTCAATTGAACTTTCGCGTGGCGCAAGATCCCGTGCTTGGCGCAGCAGCTTCATTGAATGGCCTGGGGGGCAACAACATCAATGTCCTCATCGATGGTGTGCCCCTTGCCGGCCGGCTCAATGGGGAACTCGATTTGAGTCAAGTGGCTCTTGACAACATTGAACGAATCGAAATCATCAACGGACCCATGGCCGTGGAATACGGCACCAACTCGTTGGCTGGAACCGTACACCTCATCACCAAATCCCGGCGCCAACCGGGCCGTGAGGTGCGGTGGACCAGCCAATATGAAACCGTGGGAAGCCACACAAATTCCGTGTCATATGCTCAGCAGCTTGGTGGTTTTCAATGGGGAATCGAAGCCAATCAAAATTATTTCGATGGCTGGTCACCGGGTGATGCCTTGATTGACGGATTCTCCAACTTTGCAGCAGATTCCAATCGCGTCACCCTGTGGAATCCTAAGTTGCAGCGGAATGCACGTCTGCACAGCCAACTGACTTCGGGTCAATGGGTATTTCGCCCTTCTGTTCAGCTGTTGACCGAACAAATTGATAACCGAGGCGCACCTCGAGCACCGTATGGACAAACGGCATTTGACAATACATACAGCACAACGCGCTGGATCCCAACGTTGCAATGCCGTTCATTCAATGACGAGGGTACCGTCTGGAACATCACTCAATCGTGGCAGCGTTACAGCCGGACTTCCGGGTCGTACTTAACAGACCTCGAAACCCTGCACCAAACATCGCTCTCCGATGAGCAGGATACGACCCGCATGTCCGTCTGGCAATCCCGAGGCACCCGTTACCTTTCTTGGTCAGAAAGAATCCATGGCTCAGCCGGTTGGGACGGAAGACATGAAACCATTGCTGGGGGACGATTGACACAGCCGCAGCATGTGCTTGTTGACTTGGCCACATTTGCCACGGTCACATGGGAAAGCGAGGTGCAATCGCAACGATTTGGTTTGAGGAAAGCTTTCAACTCGGCATTCAGGACTCCAGCTTTGCCCAGCTGGAATGGCATGTGGAAATGGAGAGCACACCGCTTGCGTTTGGCCTATGCCAAAGGATTTCGCGCACCCACTCTAAAAGAACTGCACTTTCAATTTATCGATGTCAACCACCAGCTTTTTGGCAACACCAGCTTACGACCTGAAACATCGCATTTCATGCAACTTCATTGGCAATTGAGCGGTGATTTGGATTTCTCTATTCGAGCATATTCCAATGTTGTCACAGATCAAATCGGCTTGGTAGACCAACTAGATGGCACCTATCAATACGTGAACTTTACCGGATTCTCCTCTCGAGGTGCGGAAGTTCAAGTCCATACTTCAAATGCGCAATTTGAATTGAATGTTGGCGTCAGCGGCTTCAAAGCACAGACAAATCTGGCAAATTCCGGAGAGGAAGCTGACATCTCGAAGCCAGCTGCACCTCTAACAGTGGAAGGCCAATCCGAATTGACTTGGAACATCAACTCACAACTGCAAAGTTCCATTTTCGTTAAATACAACGGCGCCCGACAACGTGTCATTCAAGACGCCGATGGTGCCTTGAAATTGGTTACGGCACCCGCCTATACTTTGCTGGACTTCAATCTCCTCAACTGGAGCAGCCCCGCCGATCGACTTCACATTGCGCTCCGCTTCAAGAACTTGTTGAATGTCACATCCGTTTCAAACGGCGTAAACACGTCCGGTCCTGAAGCCCATACTGCAGGCCTGACTCCCATTGCTTGGGGTCGGAGTGCTGTTGTTCGACTGACCTACCAATGGAACCAAAACCGATGAATCACAGGAAATACCTTCCAAGCCTCGGACTCCTCCTTGTGTTGTGCGGATGCATCGAAAAGGAACTTGCCATTCCTGTGAAGCCGGTCGGAAAGCTTGTTTCGCACGAAGTTTCCATCGGCGCAGAGTATGACGCGCGCGTTTATTACAGCTTACAACGCAGCGAGGTGGTTGCCACCCATTCTCCTTTGGACTGGTGCCTCAAGCTCACCTTGCTTCCTGAATCTGGGAAGGTGGCAGTATTGCTAAATTCGAGCCGGACCATGCGCATTGCCAAAGACACCCCTGGAGGTTCAGAGCAGGGCTTGACCGACGAACAATTAGAGGCGCTTGAGTGGCGTATTGATCCGCCCTCAGGCTGGTCACCTGATTCAACCGAAGCGCAATTTGACGTTGGAGAGTCGTTTTTCATTGACTTGGGTTATGGGGCTGAGAATGTGCAATTGGGAAAGCGCCGAATCACAATCCAGGGTGCTTCAGAAAACGGAATTGAAGCCAGAATTGACCTTCTCAATTCGGCGCAAGACGGGTCCGTCATGGTCCCCCTGAGCACATCACGACCCTTTGGATATTTGAGTGTTCTAAATGCGGACTCCCCGGATATTGAACCTCCGAGTGACCAATGGGAGCTATTGTTGACCTCTTACACAGAGCTTTTAGAAGGTACGATTCCCTATCAAGTCACCGGAATACTCACACCGAGTTCACGTGTGCAAGTCATTGAACCGCAGGATTTCGACTGGGAAGAATTTGGTCAACTGGATTGGTCTGGCTTCTCGGCGACTGGGAATTGGAATGCCATTGGTTACGATTGGAAAACATTTGATCTCGACGCTGGAGTTTACAGCATAGATGCGAGTAATCTCTATGGCATCGTGACTTCTGAAGGACGTGAATTTCAACTCAGGATGCTCGACTTTTATGATGCGAATGGTGACAAAGGCTATTTCACCTTTGAAGCCTTTGAGCGTTAAAAATCTCGTTCATTACTGCTTCGAAGGGCACTTGTGATCTCCGTGGGTGCAAAAAACGCAGCAATCGTCTCCTTCTGGATGCAGGGTCGTACCACAGTGCTTGCAATCATAAGAAATCACGCAGTATTCCGTCGGAAGCGTTTCCAATTCTTGGTGTCCACATTTTGGACAGGTAATATTGGATGTTGTGCTCGTCATTCCTTGGTTTAAACCGCAAGACAAAAATCCAACCAATGGAAGCCAAAGTAACACGATGCGAATTGCGTTCATGGAATTCATTTGTGATGAGGTCATAAGATCGCGGGTTTTCGCAAGGATGCTGCCCAATACGTCAGCCCGGCTGATACCAGGGCCAATAAACACCAGATGGCATAAGCTAGTGGAGGCCCTGAAACCAGCATGCCCATGACAGGAATGAAGCACAAGTCTGCGAACCAGGCAATCACCAACCGCACCCGATCCAATCTGCTATCCCACAATTCACCAACCGCGGCAAGTGCTACTAAAACCCAAGCCAAAGCCATTGCCAATTGCCAAGATGGAATGGTCTTCTCAGCTGCCAACGCGAGCAATGCCACGGCCAAAAGCATGACCCACCGACCAAGCAGCAATCCGGCCATGAATGAACTCGGGCGCGGATTAAACTTAGTTTGTGGTCCAACAATTTTCGGTGCCGCCTGCGGACCGCCGATGCTTTCAGGATACCAACCCGGAGGGGCAAATAAAAAGCGCAATTTGTCCGCCCAACCAGGAATACTCTGGAGGTCTTTCCAAAGGTCAGCTACGGGCTTCCATTGTGCTCGCACAGGATTGAAAGACTCCGTCGGTCGCGTAATACCGTAGGTCGGCTGGACAATCTCCTTTTGAAAGGTGCCGAAAATGCGGTCCCACACAATGAAAACGCCCGCATGATTGCGGTCAATGTATTCGGGATTTCGACCGTGGTGAACGCGATGGTGCGAAGGAGTATTGAACACCCACTCGAATGGACCCAAACGTTCAATTAATTCAGTATGAATCCAAAATTGATACAAAAGGTTGATGGCCATACTGGTCAAAAACATCTCCGGAGGAAATCCGAGAATCGCAAGAGGCCAATACACCCACATTAAGAGGACTTTTTGAAGAACACTCTGACGCAACGCAACGCCCAAGTTGTAATCTTCACTCTGATGGTGAACTTGGTGACCGATCCAAAGGATATTGACCTCATGGCTCAGCCGGTGAGCCCAATAATAGGCAAAATCAGAGAGCACAAAAGTCGCCACCCAAATAGCCCAGTGGCCATCCAATTCCCATGGCCTCCATGATGCAGCCCAAAAAAAGACGGCTGTGTAAGCGCCCACGGTCAAGACCTTGGAAAACAAAGCACTGCTCTGATCCATGATCCCACAGCCAATATTGGCGAGGGTATCGCCAAGGCGATAAACGTTCCTTCCCTTCCATTGGTCCCAGGCCACCTCTAACCCGATCAGGGCAAAAAATATGGGGATGGACAGGACGATGAGGTTCATGGAGTTAAAATTAGGACTTAGCTGTTTATTTTCTGCGCAATCACCTGAATCCGTTCCATTGCTCTTTTGTGTCAATGTTGCCAGGATTGAAACTACTTTTGCGCCCTTATTTTTTGCTGATAGCAATATGAACATTATCGGAAGTGCAGAATGGTGCCGGTTCCAAGAACTAGGCATGCCCGCAGTGAAGGCTCGAGTTGATTCAGGTGCAAAGACATCTACCATCCAAGCCGATAACATCAAACCATTCGTCAAGGACGGTCAAGAATGGGTCAAGTTTGAAATCAATCCAATTCAGGATAATCGGAGCATCATCATCAGCTGCGAAAAGCGCATAATCGCGCGTAAGATGATCAAAAACACCTCGGGCATCACAGAGGAGCGAATTGCCATTCGGACCTCCATGCAAATAGGTGATCAAATGCACGAGATTGATTTAACGCTTGCTGATCGTAACTCCATGGAATTTCGCATGCTGCTGGGGCGAGATGCATTCAAGGATCGATTTCTGGTAGACGTGTCGAAAGAGTTTGTTCAAGGAGAAATATCGGATGAAGAGCTCAACCAGCTTTACAAACTATTCGTCAAGGAGAAAGACGGACTGCGCATTGGTGTGCTGGCCTCCAACCCGAATCTTTACAGCAATAAACGCATCATGGAAGCAGGGGAAGCCAAAGGCCATGAAATGGTTTTTCTCAACGTTGAGCACGCTTACATGAAGTTGGACGTGCACTCCCCAGAAATCCGTTACCGAGGTGGTAATATTCTGAATCAATTTGATGCGATCATCCCTCGTATTAAGCCTGCCGTGACGTTCTATGGCTGTGCGCTTTTGCGCCAATTCAAAAACCTGGGGGTGTATTGCTTGAACTCTGCTGATGCAATTAGTCAGTCGCGCGACAAACTTTTTGCGTCCCTTCTCTTTTCTGAAAACGATATCAATATTCCCATAACGGGATTCGCAAAATCACCAATGGACACCAAAGACCTCATCCGAATGGTCAATGGCGCTCCGCTCATCATTAAACTTCTTGAATCGACTCAGGGACGAGGCGTGGTTCTCGCAGAAACGAATAAGGCTGCAGAAAGTGTGATTAATGCCTTCAAGTCTGTCAAAACCAACATCCTTGTGCAAGAGTTCATCAAAGAGGCCAATGGCCAGGATATTCGGTGCTTCGTCGTCAATGGAAAAGTGGTCGCAGCAATGCAGCGCCAGGCTGAAAAGGGCGAATTCAGAGCCAATATTCATCAAGGAGGCAGCGCCTCCCTGATCAAGATTACCGCTGAAGAACGAAAACTGGCGATCAAAGCAACCAAAACCCTCAATCTCGCTGTAGCAGGCGTGGACATCATACGCTCCAACAAAGGGCCTTTGCTGCTAGAAGTGAATTCATCCCCCGGATTGGAGGGCATAGAAAAAGCAACCGGCGCCGACATCGCCCAGACCATGATCCAAGCCATTGAACGAAAGTTGAAATTTAACGTCTGAAGCCTATTTCGACTTCAGCCGATCACGACGGGCAAATGCTACGAAAGCAGCCAATGCAGCCAGTACAATATTGGGTGCTAGCGGCTCACTGCGGCCTATGTGTGTAACAGCCGCGCCTGCCATGATAACAAACAGTCCCATGGCGAATATGGACGTCCACTTTTTGAGCGGTAGCAAAATCAAAGAAAGTCCCAATGCCAAAGCCAAAAGAAATTCAGCCGAAGCGATTACTAGCACACCGGTAGGTGAAAAATCAAAGATCCACCCCATGTTGGGATCCTCACTCAATTGAGCATAGGGCGTAATGAGCTTCATTATTCCGAAGAAGAGAAAGGCCAATGAAAGCATGAGTTGAGCGCCCACCACCAAGCCATTTGCTATTTTGCTGTTCATGGGACAAAATTACACCCATTCTATACGTCACACATTCATTCAGGTGAAGAAAAAAACACCCATTGCGACAGTAATTACTCGGCCTCTGCGGTCCTCTTCGACTTGCGGTAAATGAACGAATTGAAAATGTTTCTCCGGGCAAATCGCTGCACTTTTTCTGCGTTGACCAATTTGGTAAACAGGTTCTTGTTCACCCCAAAGTACTCGTAGGTTGAACCATCGGTGAATTTCAACTCCAACAAAAGGCTCTTGTGCTGCATATCGTCGATGAATGCATTTTCAATGGTGTGCGTGTATTCCTCGAGTCCCTTTGCAATGGTCGCCGGTGCGATGCTGATTAAAAAGGCGTATCCATCGGTAATTTGACGGGTCATTTCTTCTGCTTCCGCGGCCTTTGTCTCATCCAGGACATGCTTATCCGGGTGCCATTCTTTGACCAGCCTCCGGTAGGTTTTTTTGAGTTCACCTAAATCGATTTCTCCTTCGATTTCGAATAGCCTTTTGTACGCGTTGATCCGTTTCATCTTCTTCTTTTTTTCTCGCATCCTGTGAAGCACATCTCATTTTCAACCTTTTGAATTGAAACATACCTCTCGGGAAGCGGCAGCAAAAATAAGGATATCACCTGAGATGGTGGTGTAGCAAATGAATACCGCATCCTCACACCCATGACTTGAGCCCCACCAATTCATGGCAGTCGACTACATCCGCCTCTTTCAATAATTGGGCACAAGGACCGCAACCAATCACACCGACTCTGCCAACGCATGAACGCAGGCTGAGAGCAAGAGGCTCAAAAGCGCAAAACCATGAATTTGCTGAAGTCTGCGGATTGACCCGTTTGTGGTCGGGCGTGCATTTTGAAGACTCGGTCAACAACATCAAAGTGCCTTGCACCACGATCGGTGCCGCCGCCGCAGCTTATGTCGATGGGCTGGTGGCCGGAGGAGACGGAAGCGGAGCCGGAGGCAAAGGCAAAAAGCGGAAGAAGTAATTCAAATCCAACTGTTACCCATTTACACGCGGATAATGTTTCAACTTTTCCAGAACAGCCTCTAATTTACATTGAAGCTGAATCACATTTCATTGGTACACATCAATGAATAAAAACAATACTATATTGCGCGAGTAAAAACAAATGATGCACTGTTTTCGCTTTCAGGCCCCGGCTGTACTTGTGGCTGTTTTAATGTGTGCTTCATGCAGTTCTTTTCGTTATTCAGAGCTTGAAAGGACTGAAAATTCCACCTTTGACTTTGTTATCAATGCTCCCGAAGCGACGATTACCTCAATCAATCACCCGACAGATTCACGAGTCAATTACGCAAGTCAAAATGGTGTCACGAGAGGGAGTGTCACAGTTGCCAAAGTCAAACACAGTCATCTCAAATTTTCTGTAGGAGCACCTGGCTTTGAATCACAGCGCATTCGCATAAAAAGAAGACCGCGTACAAAGGCATTGATAAGATCAAGTTTGTTAAGCACAATGATGATGGGATTTCCCTTGTATGTTGACGTCTTCAAATCTGATTTTTATCAGATCCGACCTGCATATCAATCGGTGCGAATAGATCTACTCGAACGTGAACAGGAATCAATCGAAACGAGGGATGTTGAACTTGCGACATCAAGTTCAAACGAAAAAAAAGATGAACCTGCTGAACAAGATGGATTTGACTTAAAGTCCGCAGCAGCCCAAAAATCGAAAGAAGAAAACCAATCTGGATACGGCTCTTCCAATTCAAAAACTGTCGAAAATTCTCAGTGGATAGGCCGCTACACAATCAAAGCATCTCGCATTCAATCCAATGGAGCCAATGGCTCAACCAACTCACTTAAGAATACAACCATCCAAATTGATTCGAAAGGCAATGTTGTCCTAGATGAGGCATGCAAAGGATTAGCAAACGCCATGGCTCCAGCCGAATTCCATGATCAAATCAGTCAATGCAAATTTGTCAACCAATCTTCGCGAATCCTGGCCGGTTCATTGTTAGAAGGGATATTGATTTTTAAGAATAATCGATCCAATGAGGTATACCGATGCAACGCAACGATTGCTGTGAATCCAGGAGCCGACCCTTACACTACTTCGGAATTTAAGATCAACAAGACGAATAGCCCAAGTCAAGTTATTCTAGAACTAAAGCGATTGAATTGATTCCATTTACACTTTCAAATGGCTAAACCATGATCATCTCCCAAGTGCTTTCAAGATTTTTTAGTAAGTGGCTCGATGCACTGATGCTTTTGATTGGTGTTTTCATGACGGCATTTTGCATTGGTCAAGAAGTCAATAAGGCAAATTTTATCTTAAACAATCAACTTGTTGGAGCTGACAATTTGAACTCCTACAAACGAGTTGGACTTACAATTTGTACTGCATCGCTTTCCAATGAGTTCATCCAAAAAACACGAGGAGGTGAAATTGAAAATGAGTCCATTTACGATATTGACCCGAATCTGTTTTTTCCAAATGACCCTTATCAATACATCTCGAACAAATTCGACGTAAACCAATCCCAAACAGATCATCTGCATATCAATAATCGGGTGCTCAACCCGAGTGATGGCAACCGAATTTTTCATTCAGTCCATATCATAGACGCATTGAACGCGAGCGATGTATCGCATGAAGTGTTGGGTAATTTATTGGAGCCTTTCAATGGTACATTGCCTCCACCCGAAGTCGCAAAACGGATATAC
>DBBR01000064.1 GCA_002292325.1 Flavobacteriales bacterium UBA979
CCCTCGTGGTCGTGGCCCTCGTGATCTGCGCCTTCTTGGCCATGACCCTCATGCTCCGCATGTGCATCGCTATGCTCGTTGTGGTCCTGCGCAAACAAAGGCGCACCACCGGCCAAGCCAATAACGATTAACAAAACTCCAACAGAGCGAAAAAAGCGATTCATTTGAGTCGTACCAGTAGAATTCGGCGCAAAAGTAGTTAACTAAACACAGGCAACATCGAACTTTTTCGATTTTATTTACCTCAATTGGTGTAAATCTTTAATTCTTATCCTTTAGTGACAATTTTTGCGATTCTGCAACCAGCAAAGCGGTGTTCACTGCAAATGTCACAAACAAGCCCATCACGAAGTGCACACGGAATTCCCCTCCGACCTGCACGAGGTAAACCGTAGCTGCGCTCAAACTCAATAGCATTTTGATTGCGGTGGATCCATTTACAGCGGTGACAAATTGAATAGGCGACCGTTTCGCTGCCGCTTGAATCCACTTATTCAATAGCACTGTGAGACCAAAATAACCCAGCACCAAGAACGCCCAAACCCATGTGCTTGCAAACCCCTCAAACACAGGTATCAGTTGGCTGCAACCGTACAGCAGTGCATTGGCGAGCACCAGTTTAACTTCAAATTTCATTTAATTAGAAAGCTCTTTTATCACGAGGTAAATAGCCGCGGCGGTACCGAATACTCCGCCAATAAGCGTTCCAAATGGGAAATCTCGGCCCGTTGATTCGTCCCACCACCTGCCAAGCCATACGCAAAGGCCAATGCTGGCCGCCATGGTAAAAGCCATCCCTGAGAACCGTAAGAATCCTTTCTTATTCCCCTTGGAAGAGCCGTCTGATGGTGACAAAAAAGTAAAGTGGGTATTAGACAGCTACCGTTTGTCGTTGTCCGACCTTTTCCTTGGTAGCAGACGCCGAATCGCGGTTTGCATCCTTGATGTCCTTAACCTTGGACGTCAAGTGCAGGTTACCCGTCGCTTGTGCACCATTTTCTACAGAAAGTTGCCCGTATTGAATTTCTCCGTGCACTTTGGATGTCGCCTTCAAGACGAACAATTCCTGCACCACGATATTGCCTTCCATCTCACCTTCCGTCTCACAATGCGCGCATGAAACGGAGCCTTTGATAACACCCGAATTCCCGACGACCAAGCGTCCTTTCGTGACGAGCTCCCCTTCGAACGTTCCGTCAATTCGAACATTGTTTTCACTTCGGAGTACGCCTTCAAAGACTGTGCCTTTGGCGATGCGATTTACCGCGTTTTCCGAGGAGGTTACTGGCTTCTGTGATTTTTTATTCGATCCAATCATGGTGCAAAGGTAATTCGATTCATGAAATTTTCAGCATGCTATTCCCCACCATCGAGGTATACATCCTCAAACCAACGGAGGTAACTATCCGTTTCCTTGTTTTTGAAAAGTTCAATGTAGTTTTCTGTGGAGATCGTGAAGAGTCCATAGCCTGAGGTGTTGATGTCACCCAGGATCCCGGTGTTGTTTGTGAACACTTGGAAATAATCCAAGCTGTAGTCCTGGCGTTTGAAATCCTTGACCAATACAATTTGAAAATTCCGATTGATGAGGTTGGCTGTGACACGCAATTCACTTGAACCAAAGAACTCGCTGTTAAAATCAGCTATGGACGCACGTAATTCCTCCACATTTCCCCTACCTACGGGAACGAGCATTCCAAAATAATGTTCGAGGTAAGGCTTGTGCTCCCAGGCGACTTCCTCCGCGGGTTCAGGTTCAGTTTGGTCTCCTTTGTTTTTTGCTGGATTGGCATTCAGTGCGGTCAAGAGGGCCTGGGCAAACTCCGCCTCTTCTGTATCCTCACAGTAAGAAATGATTTGACCAAGCGCTTCAAAATAGGCCCGTCGATCACCTCCCGTGTAGGCGCTTAGTCCACCAATCGATTGAGCACGTAGCAATCGGTACTTGCAGACATAGTTGTCATTGGGATTGTAGTTGATCACCTCATCACAAGCGAGTAGCACCTCTTGATATGCCTTGCCGTAATAGCGTTGCAGTTGTTCCTCATACGCCAAACGCTGCTCCTCATTTCTCACCGCTTCCTGATCGGCAAATTCGGGGTTTTCAATCAAAATAGCCCACTCAGAATCCGGATAGCGCTCCAAGACTTGAGCGCTCCAATAGTCAGAATTGCAGGTTTCACAAAACGGGCTTTGATAGTTTTCCTCGACCTCCCGCTGCAAATACGTTCGGTACAATTGGTAGTAAGCGGTCGGGTGAAATTCACTCTCGTCCATCCGCTCCGTCAATTCCGTCCACGTATCAATGGCATTCTCCAGGTCGGATAGCTTCTCCTTGTAAACCAACCCCGCGTTGTAGTAGGCTTCTGCGATCATGGCAACGGCGTTTTCCCGCTCAATTGAATCGCACGGCAAACCTGCGAGCAATTCCTCGTAGCTCGGGATTTCTCCCGGGACCAACCCGTTGTCCGAGGCTTCTGGCGCAGACGTTTCTTCCTCTCCCACCCCTGTTTCGTTGGAGAAAGCGGCATTCATTTTTGTTGATCTCCGCCAATTGTCCTCCAAAATTCGATCGCCCCAATAATCGCGGAAGTTTCGGCGGCCAGCGATTTTCAATTGAGCGTTATACGGCCAAAACATCCCTGCTCCTGCATCTCCCGCATTCGCTAATTCAGCTTCCGATGCCGCCTCTTCTGCGCGCTTTCTGGCTTCTTCTTGTTCCTCTAATTGCGCAATAATTTCTGCAATCCTATTGTCCCGCTCATTCTCAGGTAGGTCGCAGATCTCCAGCAAGCTGTCTTGCTCCACAATGGTGTTCAGGCTGGTCACCAACTCCGTTAAATTATCCGCCATGGCATCCACATCGTCAAATCGCTCATTCTCATCCTCCATGAATGTCCTTGCGCTATCGTAGTAAGCTTGTGCATTCGTGTAGTCCAAGTCCTCCATATACAAATCACCCAGCAGCAGATAGCTCTTCATCCGTTGCCGCGTGTTTTCATCATTGACCAACAAACTTTCTTTCAGCAAGTCAACCGCATCCAATTTGCGGCGCTCCTCCAATGCAAGTGTTGCCAACGCATAAAAAATTTGATCCTGGTAGATGATATTCTTGTCGTCATCCAACATCTCCTCCAACAACAAAATGATGGGTTCGCTGTCATTTTCACGGCGATCAAACGCCATGGCCTGCTTAATTTTGGAATAGAACTCCAGCTCGTAAGGCGTGCGCAATTCTACGACTTCGTTGTAGCGTTCTATGGCTTTTTCTGATTGGCCCACCTCCTCGTAGCATTGAGCTAAAATAAACAGCAGCCTGGCGTAGTCCTTTCTTTTCTCTACGTAATCCATCGCTTCTTCCAGCTGCTCGATCGCTGCCTCAATCTCCCCATGTTTTAGGTGAAATGCGGCATAAACCTCATACACATACACCATCACTTCGGGGTCTTCTACCCGCTTCGTCTGGGCGGCTTTGATCAGTGTATTGCTCGCCCGAACCTTGTCGTCCATGGCCATGTACGTGCGTGCCATCCAAGCGTTGGACCAGGCTTGAGCGTCCGGATAATCTAGCGTTCGAGTGAGGTACTGAAACACCTCAAGTGCCTTTTCCTTTTCGCCTTTGATGAGATGGGCACGGGCGATAACATCGTAGTTATCGTCGATCCATTTATTCAGCTCTGGTCGCTTGAGGTCTTTTTGTTCCCGGCGTGAAGGTGACATGGTGTGGTCATCGACCACCTTGGTGCACTTCTCAATCGCCTTTTCCATGAGCGGGTAAACCTGCTGCGCAGTGGATTCGTCGACCGGCAAAAAAACCGGTAAAATCTCATCCCAATTCTCCTTGTATCCTTCGTACAACACTTGATCAGCCTCTTCCATAGCCTCATTGGCATAAAAGAACCCGTTGTATTTGGCGTGCATATTGTGGTAAGCACGATACACAAACCCATCGCGCGTTGTCGAGCACCCCGTCAAAAGGAGGGCTACGGCCCCCCAACCCATCACTCGTCTTTTACTCATACTATTCAATCCCATGGACTCGTGCTCAACGCAGAATGCGCTAAATTATTCCAAACAAGCTGACGAATCCATTCCTTTTTGAGGATTCATCGATATTTGCACATATTCATGGCAAATTTTCAAAACTTCCGCAAACGATGGTTCAAGCCCTACAGGCTGATTCTGCACGAAAAGCAATCGTATAAGGAGGCTTGGCAAATGACCATTACCCGAGGGGGAGTTGCATCAACTGCCGTGGCTTTGGTGCTGGTAATTGCTGGGATAACCTTCGGGTTAATTGGTTGGACACCCCTGAAGGAGCGGGTTATTCCGGGCTATGTCAGTGAGGATTCTAGGCAAAGAGCAGTCCTAGCAGAAGTCAAAGCGGACAGTGCCTTGCACGCGCTCAGGGTCCAAGAACAGTATCTGACGGCGCTTCAAACTTTGTTGAAAGGAGAGGTTGTGCCCGATGACATCACGACGGAAGCATTGGATTCCATTGCTCTTGCCAATTCCGAAAATGAACTGGACGCGTGGGGCATCACAGAAGAAGAGTTGGCTCTGCGAGAGCGTGTCGAGGAGGAAGATCAATTTTCTTTGCAGCGCATTCAGAGCGGATCGAGCACTTCCAAAAGCATCCCTTTCCCCCCTTTGCAGGGAGAAATCTCATCGAAGTACGACCCGGGAGCAGGGCATTTTGGAGTCGATTTTGTTGCCCCTGTTGGTTCGATTATTCACGCGGTTGACGACGGTGCAATCACCTTGGCCTCCTACACTTCAGACGGCGGGTATGTCATTAGCGTTCAGCATTATGGAGGACGGCAATCCATCTACAAACACAATCAATCCTTGCTAGTCGAGGTCGGTGATCGAATTCAAGCTGGAGATCCCATCGCGATTCTTGGTGGCACCGGTACCCATTCCACGGGACCGCATTCCCATTTTGAATGGTGGGTGGACGGTCAACCCCTTGATCCTGTTTTGTGGTTGCCGGAATATGCGCCGACCACCGATGAGGAAGGCGGTGATTGAAGGGTTACGCCTTCAGTACGATGTCAAAATCCACCAAATCAACGAATCGCTGGATCCGCTCATCCAACTCCGATTCGGTCAGTGTCAGCATGCGCTCGGTACCGAACTTTTCGCAGGTGAAAGAGGCAAGGGCTGAGCCCAACACCACCGCACGCTTCATATTCGTAAACGAAGTGTCATTCGTATGCGCTAGGTAACCAATGAATCCGCCGGCAAACGTATCGCCCGCACCCGTTGGATCCAACACCTCCTCCAATGGAAGGGCTGGAGCAAAGAACACCTCATCGCTGTTGAACAACAAAGCGCCGTGCTCCCCTTTCTTGATCACCAATGTACTGGGTCCCATTTCCAAAATTTTGTTCGCAGCCTTCACCAGCGAATGCTCGCCCGAAAGTTGACGGGCCTCTTCATCATTGATGGTCAACACGTCGATGCGTTTCAAAACTTCCTTCAATGGTTCCAAGGCAATGTCCATCCAAAAGTTCATCGTGTCGAGAACCACAAGCTTCGGGCGCTCTGCCATTTGATCCAATACGCTCGCTTGCACATTGGGATCCAAATTTCCCAACATCACGTAGTCTGCTCGACGCGCTGACTCAGGAACTTTAGGTTGAAAATCAGCTAGAACATTGAGCTCTGTTGTCAACGTGTCCCTCGAATTCATGTCCATGTGATACTTGCCCTCCCAATAGAAGCTCTTCTCGCCCGCCCGGCGTTCCAAACCATCCGTTCGAATGCCCCTTGATTCCAATTCCTGAATGAATTCAGCCGGAAAGTCATCGCCAATGACAGAAATGATGTGCTGCTCTTTCACAAATTGGCTGGCACTCAAACCGATGTAAGAAGCGGCGCCTCCGACTATTTTACCTGAAGATCCAAAAGGCGTTTCGATGGCATCAAAGGCCACGGTTCCAACTGTTATTAAGCTCATATTTCCTGGTTTCTGGCCGCAAAGATATCGGTTATTCCAAGAGGTTTTGGCGACGACGCAACATTAGACCGCAATCAACCGTACACCCACTGACGCAAAATTTTACTCGTTTTCTTCACGGAACAATAAGAAAGGATTATCTTTGCCGTCCGAATATTCCTCCTTAGCTCAGCTGGTTAGAGCATCTGACTGTTAATCAGAGGGTCCTTGGTTCGAGTCCAAGAGGAGGAGCGAAAATTAAAAGCCTTCACAGCAATGTGAGGGCTTTTTTTATAGGGGCTAACCAGCAATTATAGTTTGATCACCATTAAAGTCCAATTCATAGGGTAGCTGTCGATGATCGAAACGAACCTTAAGCCGACTAGAGGGGCGATTATCCGTTGAGTTAGCGTAAACGGTTTGTGGCTTCTTGCTCAAATAGCTCTACTTTGTGACAAAATTTAAATTATGAATTGGTACATCAAGGCGTTAAGGCAATACGGAGATTTTAATGGAAGAGCTACGAGGCAAGAATATTGGATGTTCGTGCTGTTCAATTTTCTTATCTCCTTTGTCGTGGGGTTCATTTGTGGGTTCATTGGAGTACCCGAATTAGTGAACTTATACTCGCTTGCAGTTCTCGTTCCCTCTATAGCAGTAGGGGTCAGAAGGATGCACGATGTAGGTAAAAGCGGTTGGTTTTTATTGATTCCTATTTACAATCTCATTCTTACGGTAACAGAGGGAGAAAAAGGAG
>DBBR01000017.1 GCA_002292325.1 Flavobacteriales bacterium UBA979
GACCATCCGAGCTACACCGGTGCCATGGGCATTCTTCAGAAGCCCATGTTTCGACAATCCATCCGCGACCGACGCTGCATCGTAATCGCAGATGCCTTCATCGAAGGGCCGCGCCAAGAAAAACTCGCCAAGCCCTATTTGGTCTATGCTCGTCACGGGCGACACCCCTTCGGACTGGCCGGGATCTGGGACGAATGGGCCAACCCCGCCACCGGTGAAATCACTCGGTCCTTCGCCATTCTTACTACGGTAGCCAATGAACTGATGCAAGCCATCGGTCACCACCGGTCACCTGTAATATTGGACGAGGAACAAGAGCAAGCGTGGGTCAACCTCTCCACACCTCTATCGGATATCACCGGCATGCTTCGACCGTGTCCGGCCCAAAGGTTCAATGCCTATCCCATTTCGCCGCAAATCCGAGACCCCCGTACCAATGGCTCAGACCTCCTTCAACCCACCGGTGAACGCATCCATCCAGAACATACGTTTGAAATCCATCAGAGCTTGGAAATGTTTGGAATGGGCGAATCCGGGCGTTCTCCCAAGCGTGAAAATCGCAGGCCGTACGACAACACACAAGGCTCGCTCTTTTAACCAAGCATCATGCATCTGCATTGCCATTCTTGGTTCAGCCTACGCTACGGGCTCATGCAGCCGCGCGAATTGCTTTCTGAAGCACGCGCAGCGAACATCCGTGCCCTCGCTCTAACCGACATCAATGCTACATCGGCACATTGGGATTTTGTACGCCTAGCACCAGAATATGGCATTCGACCCGCCTTGGGCATTGATTTCAGAAACAAAACCGATGATGGCCTGCCCCTGTACGTGGGCCTCGCCCATGACAACACCGGCTATGCCCACCTGTGCCAGCACCTCAACGCTCATCTCAACACACACCGTCCATTCAACGACCAAGCGCCACCGTTGCACGGCGTTTCCATCGTCTACCCCTGGGTACGATGGAAAAAGTCCCGCCCCCAGCTGGGCCCCGATGAATGGATTGGAGTGCGGCCCTGGGAACAAGCCGAATTGCGGTTACTCAGCAAAAACAAATCGATTCCATGGGATCGCCTCATCGCTTGGCACTCCTTTACGTTTCGGCACAAACGCGACTGGAATTGCCACCGCATTTTAAGGGCAGTAGATCGAAACGAATTGCTGAGCAAATTGCCCGAAACCGCTACCGGACATCCCTACGACCGCCTCCTCGGAACGGCCAACTTTCACCAAGCCTTTGCCGAAAACCCCCTTTGGGTGAAGCGCGCCGAGCTGCTACTCGATCAATGCAGCATCACATTACCGGAATTGGTGGAAGGACGATTCCACAACAACCAACATACTTATACCAATTCTGAAGACGAGGATGAACAACTCATTCGATCCCTCTGCGCCGAGGGGTTGGCCTACCGGTACCCCGATCACGAAGAACCCGTCCTCGAACGAATGGAAATGGAGTTGGCCGTCATTCGTCAACAAGGGTACCTCGCTTATTTCCTCATCAATTGGGACATCACGAGCTACGCTCGAAGCCGCGGATATTTTTACGTTGGACGAGGCAGTGGTGCCAACAGCCTTGTCGCCTATCTCCTGCGCATTACTGATGTAGATCCCATCGAGCTCGACCTGTACTTCGAACGGTTCATCAACCTGTACCGCACCAACCCCCCTGATTTCGACATTGACTTCTCGTGGACAGACCGAGACGATGTGACCGAGTACATCTTCCAACGCTTCCCACATGTCGCACTGGTCGGAGCCTACAGCACTTTTCAATACCGCGCTGTCATACGGGAATTGGGCAAAGTATTCGGCCTCCCCAAACACGACATCGATCGACTCGCCGACGGCAAAACCCACCCCCCCGGCACGGACGACATGGAAACCATCGTTCTTCGATATGCCGGCTACCTTCAAGATTACCCCAATGCCCTGACCATTCACGCCTGTGGCGTGCTCATTGCCGACCGGCCAATGCACCACTTCGGAGGAACCTTTATGCCACCCAAGGGATTTCCAACCACTCAGTTCGACATGGTGGTTGCCGAGGACATTGGGTTATATAAGTTCGACATCCTCAGCCAGCGAGGCCTGGGTAAAATAAGGGATACCATTGACCTCATCGCTGCCCACGACCCCCGTGCCGCTGCCCGAATCGACATCCATGACATGACCCGCTTCAAGCAAGATCCGCGCATCAAACACCTACTCCGGGAGGCATTGGCTGTCGGATGTTTCTACGTGGAGTCGCCTGCAATGCGCATGCTGATGCGCAAATTACAGGTTGACAACTACCTCGGTTTGGTTGCAGCAAGTTCCGTTATCCGTCCCGGTGTTGCGAGAAGCGGCATGATGCGAGCTTACATCGAGCGGCACCGGCATCCCGAACGACGCAGCGAAGCTCATCCCGTACTCCTCGAGTTGATGCCTGAGACTTACGGCGTCATGGTCTACCAAGAAGATGTTATCAAAGTCGCGCACCATTTTGCCGGATTGGATCTGGGAGAAGCAGATGTTTTGAGGCGGGGAATGAGCGGGAAATTTCGATCGCGGGAAGAATTTGCCAAGGCGCGAAACACGTTTCAGCAAAAGGCTCTTGAACGTGGACGCGATGCCGCCCTGGTAGAGGAGGTCTGGCGACAAGTAGAGAGTTTCGCCGGGTATGCCTTTGCCAAAGGCCACTCTGCTTCATATGCCGTAGAAAGCTACCAAAGTCTGTACCTCAAAGCGCACTGGCCACTGCAATACATGGCGGCATGCATCAACAACTTCGGCGGATTTTACCGAACCGAGTTTTACGTGCACGAAGCGCGAATGGTCGGTGGCCGCATTGAACCACCGTGCCTAAACCGTGGAGGGTGGGAAGCACAAGTAGAGCCCGCAGTACAAACCATTCTCATCGGGTTCAATCTCGCGCGTGGGGTCCAAGCGCAAACCATTGCTCGCATCGTCAACGAGCGAAAAAGCAACGGACCCTTCGAATCACTTGAGTCGGCCATCGAGCGTACCGGAATCGGTTTGGAACAGTGTCTTTTAATTATTCGCTGCGGTGGATTCCGATTCACTGGAAAAAACCAACAACAATTGCAATGGGAGGCTCATTTCATCTTGGGCCATAGCCAAAAAGGAACCACCGATGCTACACTTTTCACGCCAGATATCACCCAATTCGAACTTCCGCAATTCGAAGCAAACGAACTGGAAACAGCCTTTGATCAAATCGAACTCTTTGGATTTCCGCTGGTCTCTCCTTTTCGATTGCTCACCGCCAAAGCCCAAGCCGTCGCTCAAAAAGGGGTTCGAAGCGAAGCACTTTCTCACTGCATCGGGCAGCACGTTGAAGTAGTGGGATATTTAGTAACGGTCAAAGAGACCCATACTGCACGGCGTGAGCGCATGAGTTTTGGGTGCTTTGTAGACTGCGAAGGCCAGTGGCTAGACACCGTACATTTCCCCCCTTCACTAAAGCAATTTGGCTTTAGGGGACGCGGCATCTACCGCATTCGCGGCCCGGTAAAAGAAGAATTTGGGTGCATCCATGTAGAAGCGGTTTTCATGGAGAAATTGGATTATATCCCCGACCCGCGTTACACGGAAGATGGACTCCCCGGTCGCGAACCGAGACCCAATAACGCAACATCAATGTCTCGAAGACGGCAAACCATGGGTGCCCGAAGCGGTGGCGGCATACTCAAACGCACAATGCGCTGAACCGCTGCATCGGGCTCATTTGGCGGAGAGAATGCCCCAGCGAAGTCCACCATAAATCATCCGACCAAAAATCGGTCCGTACACCAAACTGGCATCGAAGAACTGGTTAAAGTCCTCTTGTGCCACCGGATTGTCTCCATAATCAGCGCCGATAATAGGTCGGTCTTGTTTATAATTCAACGCATTTTCTACGCCTACGTAAATAGAGAATTCAGGTGTGAATTGACGGGTCACCTGCGCGTTCAATTGGAAAAAGTCAGGTGCCGTCTGCTCCCGTTGAAACGCTTCAGGATTGGATAACGTCAACGGCAGACGCTGCGCACCAATCCACTGAGAGGTGACGTCAGTTCGCCATTGACCCTCTTTCTCGTCCAGTTTCGACGCGTAACTCAACTGGCTAAACCCTCGGTGTTTCGAAACAAAAGGATCCTCCGTTGGACTGCCTTCAATGCGGTCCGTGTGGGCATTCACCCATCGGTATGCCAATCGCAAATCAAATCGACGGTGAATGTCCCAATTGAATTCTGCCTGTGCGGTATTCGCAAACGACTGTCCAGACAAATTATACAGATGTATGGCGTCAGTCGCTTGATCCAGGTCCACCACCAATTTATTTTGGAAGCGTGTAGAATAAGCATCCAGCGTCAATGTTGCTTCCCGGTAATTCAATCGAAATTTGCTCGTGAGGTTCGTCCCCACGTTGGTCGCGATTTCCGGAAGCACCCGACTGTCATAGCCCCAGTACCAATTCCGCTGGCTCGCCCAAGTACCCAATTGTTCCATGAAGGGATTCTGTGTTCTGTAGCCCCTGCCTGCCGCCACTTTCCACGATATATTCTCGGTCAAGCTCCAGCGAGCATGAAGCCTTGGGCTTATGAACGGGTCGAACATATTGTGATGATCATACCGCAGCCCAGCAATCACACTCAAGCGTTCATTGCCCTTCCAGGTATATTCCACAAATGCACCAGGCACGCGCTCCACACGCTCCGGACTGTAAGCAAGGGAAAGGGAATCATTGATTTGAAATTGGGCGTCTTCATCGAACGAATTGTACAGAAAGGAGACTCCTGAAGTAAAGCTATGGTTCGTATTCCCAATGATCCCAGCATACAAGACATTGCCTCTAAAAAAGCGCTCATGCCCTTCATACGTGCTAGCCCCAAAGCGTTGAGCATGCTGGTGATCATAGAAACTGAATTGCGTCCCAATGTTTCGCCATTCTGCATCGGGAAAAACAAACCCTGTTTTGGCGGTTAATTCCAGTCGATCAACTTGGGTAATGGCCGACCAATCATCTGTGGACTGGTTTATGAGTCCCATCAAATCCGTCCAACCAGATTCAGTACTGAAAGCGCCGGTTTTTCCCGCGGCAGCCTCTGTTTGCAATGCTGTAATCGCATATTCGCCGCGCACTCCTCGATCGCCTTTAAACTTCCACTCGTTGCGCGCAATGTAGTTCCGCTGCATGGGCGTATCCAGAAATCCATCAGCGTTCCGATCATTGATTTGCTCATTTACGAGCGCATGCAAAAGCACCGCAGTGCTCCATCTCCTCGAAACGTCATGGCGACTCACTTGATTGTATTCGAGCCGACCCGCTCCATTGACATATAAATTGACATGCAACGGATCTGCCGTTTCTGGGCTTTTCAGCGCCACATTAATTTGTCCCGTAATGCTCTCATAACCTTGTGTGGCAGTGCCCGCACCTTTACTAATATGAATCTCATTCACCCAATCACCCGGTATAAAGGTCAATCCTTTCACGGTGGAGAGGCCACGCGGTCCAGGTAAATTATCGACCTGAATTTGGCTGTATTTACCATCCAAACCCAGCATCCTGATTTGGCGTGTTCCGGTAACTGCATCTGTAAAAGAGGCGTCCACCGAAGCATTGGTTTCAAACGCTTCTGAAAGATTGCAGCACGCGGCCTTGACCAACTCTTTGCGATTCAGCGACTGCACATCAAGAGGAGACAAAAGGGACAACTCTACGGCAGACCTCTGCTCAATCACTTCAGCAGCATCTAGACTAATTCCCGACTCCAATGGTATGTCCACATAGGACTCGCCGTTGAAGACCCAACCTACCGTTTCGTATCCGAGCATGGAGGCCATTAAGGTATCTCCGACCGAAGCTTTGGAGATTTTAAAAAAGCCAAACCCGTCCGTTACGGTCGTAGACGACGCATCATGCGCCCAACGCACATAGGCTCCAGGTAATGAGATATATACAGGTTCGCTATTGACGTCTGGATTAGCTGTCTCCTGAGTCAAGACCTTGCCTCGAAGTTCAGAGAATTGCGCCCATGAACTTACTGAACACACGCAAAACCCGAGCAAGAGGGAAATGATTCGATTCAAGAATCCTCTGATTACTTTGGTGAGTGATCGTGGTCATTTTCACCTGCACAACTTCCTCCATCTCGGTATTTACAGCAACCATGAAGGTTATTGTACACTTCATCCGTCGCCTTGATTTTATCTGTATCGTGGCCTGCATCTGCGACCAACTGATGAATCTGTGCTTCAGTAAGGACTTTCGGTTTGAAGGCAACCGTAGCTTTCTTGTTTTTCTTGTCCCATTCAGCAGAAATTATCCCGGGAACATCCAAAGCTTTTTCAATTCGGTCCTCGCACATCCCACAAACTCCGCTCACTTCAAATTCAATTTCTGCCTTTTTTTGGGCTTGAGAAATAATCCCTACACCTAAAAAAACCGAAAGTAACATTAGTTTTCGCATGGTCTAAATTAACCCTTTTGCAATGAAGTTGGCCTCGAATTAACACAAAAAAAGCCAATCGCTTATGCTATCACTCTTCTTTTGCGCTAGCTGACAGGTAGTCTCGATTCATACGAGCAATGTTGCTCAAGTCGATTCCTTTAGGGCATTCTACGGCACATGCTCCTGTATTGGTGCAATTTCCAAAGCCCTCTTTATCCATCTGCTCTACCATTCGCTGAACACGCGTAGCGCGCTCAGGCTGGCCTTGAGGAAGAAGAGCGAACTGGGAAACCTTAGCTGAAACGAACAGCATAGCCGATGCATTTTTACACGTCGCTACACATGCACCGCATCCAATGCAGGTAGCTGCACTGAATGCATCGTCCGCTTGACCTTTTGGAACAGGAATCGCATTTGCGTCCAAGGTTTCACCTGAAGTATTCACCGAAATGTAACCGCCAGACTGAATTACCCGGTCAAAACTGCTCCGGTCCACCGCCAAATCTTTGACTACAGGAAATGCCGATGCGCGCCATGGCTCAATGGTAATCGTATCCCCATCCTTGAAAGAGCGCATGTGCAATTGGCACGTCGTCGTGCCGCGATTGGGACCATGGGCCTCACCGTTGATGAACATCGAGCACATGCCGCAAATGCCCTCCCGGCAATCGTGGTCAAACGCGACCGGATCTCCTCCATTCCGGATGATTTGATCGTTCATCATGTCCATCATTTCCAAAAACGACATGTCCGGGCTGACCCCACTTACCGGATACGTTTCCATACGGCCAGCGTCCTGCGGGCCGTTTTGTCTCCATACTTTCAATGTCAAATCCATGTCGATCAATTATTTGTAGCTGCGCTGCTTCAATTCAATGTTCTCAAACTTCAAATCCTCTTTGTGAAGGTTCGACTCACTCGGGTCACCGGTAAATTCCCATGCCGAAACAAAGGCAAAGTTTTCATCGTCCCGCAGTGCTTCTCCCTCCGGTGTTCTGAATTCCTCTCGAAAATGACCTCCGCACGATTCACTTCGCTCCAATGCATCCTTGCACATGAGTTCCCCCAATTCCAAGAAATCCGCAACCCTTCCGGCCTTATCCAACTCCGGGTTGAACTCCCCAGCCGAACCTGGTACACGAACATCTCTGAAGAATTCCTCTCGCAAGGTTCGGATGTCCGAAATGGCTTGTTTCAACCCAACTTCACTGCGCGACATGCCACATTCGTTCCACATGATTCGGCCCAATCGGCGATGAAAGTCATCCACAGGTATGGTTCCGTTGTTATTCACCAACTGATCAATGCGATCTTGAACACCTTTCTCAGCCGCCTCAAATTCTGGGGAATCAGCGGAAATTGCCCCTGTGCGAATATCATCTGACAAATAATCTCCAATGGTGTAAGGCAAAACAAAATAACCGTCAGCAAGTCCTTGCATTAAAGCCGAAGCGCCCAGACGATTCGCCCCGTGATCTGAGAAATTCGCTTCTCCGGTCGCATACAATCCAGGCACAGAGGTCATTAGATTATAATCCACCCACAGTCCCCCCATGGTGTAATGCACCGCCGGATAAATTTTCATGGGTGTTTCATACGGGTCGTCCGCGGCAATCTGCTTGTACATGTCAAACAGGTTGCCGTATTTGGCCTTAACCACCTCTTTGCCCAAGCGGATGATTTCAGCCTCAGAAGGGTTGCTGAGTCCTCGGATACTCGCTTCGGTCTTCCCATAACGGAGAAATGCACTAGCGTAATCGAGGAAAACAGCTTCTCCGGTCTCATTCACTCCAAAACCTGCATCACATCGCTCTTTGGCAGCGCGAGAAGCCACGTCTCTTGGAACCAAGTTGCCAAATGCAGGATACCGGCGTTCCAAGTAATAATCTCGATCTTCCTCTGCGATATTCGTCGCACGCTTGGTTCCTTTTCGAATCGCTTCGGCATCTTCCTTTTTTGCTGGCACCCAGATGCGCCCATCATTCCGCAAAGACTCAGACATCAAGGTCAGTTTCGATTGATGTTCGCCCGATACTGGAATGCAGGTAGGATGAATCTGAGTGAAACACGGGTTGGCCATGTAAGCCCCCTTTTTGTGAGCCTTCCAAGCCGCAGAAACATTGGATCCCATGGCATTGGTGCTCAGGAAAAACACGTTTCCATAGCCTCCAGAGGCGAGGACTACGGCATGAGCAGAATGCCGCTCTAATTCTCCTGTGATGAGATTACGGGCTATGATTCCGCGGCACTTGCCATCTACCACTACCACATCCATCATTTCGTGCCGGGTAAACATCTCGACTTTTCCTTTGGAAATTTGCCGACTCAAGGCTGAATACGCTCCCAAAAGAAGCTGCTGACCCGTCTGTCCTTTGGCATAAAAAGTCCGGGAAACCTGCACACCACCGAAGCTCCGGTTGTCCAACAACCCTCCATATTCACGGGCAAAAGGAACGCCTTGTGCAACACACTGGTCTATAATGCTCGTGGAAACTTCTGCGAGTCGGTGAACGTTGGCCTCCCGGCTCCGGTAATCACCGCCTTTGACCGTATCGTAAAAGAGTCGGTACACTGAATCACCGTCGTTTTGGTAGTTCTTAGCAGCATTAATTCCTCCTTGCGCAGCAATTGAATGGGCGCGCCGTGGAGAATCCTGGAAGCAGAATGCCTTCACATTGTACCCCATTTCAGCAAGCGATGCAGAAGCTGAACTGCCCGCCAAACCCGTCCCAACGACAATGACATCGATCAGTCTTTTATTTGCTGGATTCACCAGGTTAATGTGGTCCTTGTGAGAAGTCCACTTCTCCGCTAAAGGTCCCGATGGAATTTTAGATTCGAGCATAATGGTCTCCGTTTACAGTTGAGTGATGTATAAGAAAATCGGGATGATGGCGAAAAGAGCCGGCACCAATAAGGCAAACGCCATGCCGGTCCACTCGATGATGGGGGTGTACTTAGCGTGGCGCACACCAAGCGACTGAAAGCCGCTTTGGAATCCGTGAGACAAATGAAAAGCCACCGCCATTTGAGCCAAAACGTAACCTATAACCGCAACCAAACCCAGCGCATTTTCTGGAGAAAAGAACTGCAAAACAACTGAATGCAGATCTTTCAACCCATTGTGCAAGGGGATTTCACCAAAATGCATGGTGTACCAAAAGCTTTGCATGTGACTTACCAAAAACACCAAGATAATGGTGCCCAGAATCCCCATGTTACGGCTTGCCCATTTGGCATTGGCCGCTCCATTTTCTTTCACATACCCGACTGGGCGAGCATTTCGGTTCTGCATGGTGAGCACAATGCCGTCCACGACATGGAACAATACACTCGCATAGGTGAGGTAGCTCAATATTTTGACCAGTGGAAAGGTGGTCATGAATTGCGCATACTCATTGAAGGCTTGCTGTCCTTCCGCACCGGTAATAAAAATCAATTGCAGGTTGCCCGCGAGGTGGCCTACCAGAAAAAGGCAAAGAAAAAGACCGGTCAAGGCCATCGCATATTTCTTTGCCAATGAAGATTTAAGAATTCCTGATTTGCTCATAGGGCATCATTAAAGAGAAACCCAAAGTTAATGCCTCCATGACCGGTGACCAACGGAAGTTGTCAGAACTGCATCCCACCGGGATTCAGTGTAAGAAATGGGGACGAGAGTGACATCTCGCCCCCAACCGATTAGCCCTCAGACGCGTTGTTTTTCCGATCAAGCATCAACATTTCACCCGCCACGACCTCTGTCACATAACGCGTATGCCCTTCAGAATCTTCATACGTTCTGTAAGCCAATCGTCCTTCGATGGCAACTTCTGCTCCTTTCTTGAGGTATTGACCAGCGATTTCCACGAGCGCACCCCACGTCACCACGTCGTGCCATTGGGTGCGCTCCACGCGTTCACCTTCACCATTGCGGAATGATTCGTTGGTCGCCACCGGAAAGGCGCATTTCACCTTGCCTTCTTCGAAGCTCATCAATTCGGGATCTTTTCCCAGCCGTCCAATCAATTGGACCTTGTTTCTTAGTGCATTCATTTGGTTTGTTTTGATGGCACAAACATGCCTTCGCAGCTTCGACCGAATCGTATCAGCAACGCTTTCATTCAGCATCGGAGCAGCCTAATTCACCGCTGTCAGTCCCTATCTTTGGGCCATGAGCCAGCCCATTCGCGTACGATTCGCTCCAAGCCCCACAGGACCCTTGCATATGGGCGGTGTGAGAACGGCATTGTACAATTACCTGTTCGCCAAAAAACAAGGCGGGACATTCATTCTCCGCGTCGAAGACACCGACCAAACACGATTTGTACCAGGCGCTGAAGACTACATCCGAGAATCACTCGCATGGTGTGGGATTGCACCCGATGAAGGCGATGCCGAAGGCGGTGAATACGGTCCTTACAAGCAATCCGAACGCAGCGCACTGTACCAACGGGAGGTTGAAGTGCTGTTAAAAAACGGACAAGCGTATAAAGCTTTCGACACGCCAGAATCCATGGCTGCAAAACGTAAAGAGGCGGAATCCGTGGGAAATGTTTGGCAGTACGATGCCACCACCCGCATGTCCATGCGCAACACGCTTTCACTCAATGCGTCTGAAGTTGCTGAATTGGAGCAAAGCGGTCAACCCTATACTGTGCGGTTCAAAATGCCTGATTCGCCCTCAGAGGTCTCTGTTCATGATGAAATTCGCGGTGAAATTCGCGTTTCTACTCATGTGTTGGACGACAAAGTGCTGATGAAGACCGACGGCCTACCGACATATCATTTGGCCAACGTCGTCGATGATCATCACATGGCCATTAGCCATGTTATCCGCGGAGAAGAATGGCTCCCAAGTGCGCCGCTGCATGTTTTACTTTACAAAGCGTTTCAATGGGAATGTCCTCGTTTTGCGCACTTGCCTTTGATTTTAAAGCCCACTGGAAATGGCAAACTCAGCAAGCGCGATGGTGACAAAGGCGGTTTCCCCATCTTTCCTCTGGATTGGACCGACCCTGCCTCAGGAACCACTTCATCCGGATACCGCGAACAAGGCTATTTACCAGAAGCCTTCTTGAACATGCTGCTGCTGCTCGGATGGAGCAGTGGCGACGATGAGGAGCTGTTTTCTCTGGAGCAAGCGATTGCTGCATTTGACCTCGGCCGTGTGATTAAATCAGGTGCACGGTTTAATCCGGATAAAGCCCTTTGGTTCAATGAACAATACCTCAGATCAGGCGATATCAATCGTTGGATAGAGCCCCTTCGACAAGCGGCACATGGCCAGATGGATGGGTGGTCAGAAAAACGATGCCAGCAAGTGCTCAGCATGTTCCTCGAGCGGGTTCAATTCCTGCATGAAATCCAACAAATCAACTACCTGTTCGAAGGCCCTAAGGCCTTTGACGAGAAGCTCATTCGCAAAAAATGGAAACCCGAAACAGCCGGCTATTTGACCGAATTAGCAATGGTATTGGACAGAATATCTCCTTTCGAGTCCGCCCAAATTGAGTCAGAATTCAAAGCTTTTTTAGAGCGGAATGAGCTGGGATTTGGGGCTGTATTGTTGCCATTCAGGCTGGTGTTGACTGGCACGGGCGGCGGCCCCTCGATGTTTGATTTTTCAGAATTCTTAGGAAAAGAGGAAACCTTGAAGCGCCTGCAAGCCGGAGTAACGGCCCTCAGTTAATTCGCATTTCGGGCACGAAATTGGGGATGATCAACTCGCCCGCTGTGGCCGCAATGATCTCCTCTACGGTCACGCCCGGAGCCCGTTCAGCCAGATGAAAAGCACCGCCTCGAATGTCGAGCACCGCCAAATTAGTGACCACACGTTTCACACATCCTACGCCGGTAAGCGGCAAAGAACACGCAGGAAGAATTTTTGATTCCCCTGCACGGTTGGTATGCATCATCGCGACGATGATGTTCTCGGCACTAGCAACCAAATCCATCGCACCACCCATTCCCTTAACCATTTTACCAGGAATTTTCCAGTTGGCGATGTCGCCATTCTGCGCAACTTCCATCGCCCCGAGAACGGTGAGCTGGACGTGTTGACCCCGGATCATGGCAAACGAGGTAGCGCTGTCGAAGTAAACCGCACCTGGCATAGCTGTAATCGTTTGCTTTCCCGCATTAATCAAATCCGCATCCTCATCGCCTTCGAGTGGAAATGGACCCATGCCCAAGATTCCATTTTCAGATTGGAATTCCACCTCCATTCCCTCGGGGATGTAGTTGGCAACCAACGTGGGAATCCCAATGCCAAGGTTCACGTACCACCCTGGTTCTATCTCCTGCGCTATGCGCTTCGCAATTCCATTTTTATCCAACATTGTTCAAGCGTTTGAGGGGGTTTCGCGACTTCGGACCGTACGCTGCTCTATCCGCTTTTCGTAGCCCTCGCCTTGAAAAATGCGTTGCACAAAAATTCCTGGTGTGTGAATTTCATTTGGGTTAAGGGTTCCTTCTGGCACCAATTCCTCCACTTCCGCAACCGTAATTTTACCGGCCATCGCCATCATGGGATTGAAATTCCGCGCAGTTGCTTTATAGATGAGGTTGCCGGCTGTATCC
The DNA here is from genome assembly GCA_002292325.1 of Flavobacteriales bacterium UBA979. GTDB lineage: Bacteria > Bacteroidota > Bacteroidia > Flavobacteriales_D > Sanyastnellaceae > UA16. The sequence continues at coordinate 13,005 of DBBR01000017.1, forward strand.
CCTTTCCATGCCTTGACAAACGCAAAGTCGGAAGTCAGTGCTGATTCGAGGATGTGGGGCTTGCCATCAAAATCCCGGACTTCCTTGCCTTCTGCGACTTCTGTGCCATATCCTGCGGGAGTATAAAAAGCGGGGATACCCGCACCTCCTGCTCGGCACCGCTCTGCCAATGATCCTTGCGGAATCAAGTCCACCTCCAATTCTCCGCTGAGCATCTGCCGCTCAAACTCATCATTCTCACCAACGTAAGACGAAATCATCTTGCATATTTGACGCTGTTGCAGCAACAGGCCCAGTCCAAAATCATCTACGCCCGCGTTATTCGAAATGCACGTTAAATCGTTGACCCTCAATCGGACCAGTTCGCCAATGCTGCATTCGGGAATGCCGCAAAGGCCAAAGCCTCCGAGCATTAAAGTCATGCCGCTCTTTACGCCATCACATGCGTCTGAGCTGCCATTAACCGCTTTTGAAATTGCCATCTTACTCTTTGTTGATCATTGAAACAAATCGTTGTCATCCAACCCGGTTCCGCTTCCTCCAAAGGTTGCTTGATTGAATTGCATCAATTGCAAGCAATCCAACGAATCCAATCCCATGCCTTCGGGCCGCGCAAAATCCGACTGACTCAAGTCCAATGTCTTGTCTTTATAAGCTGCGTTCATGTAGAAGCCGTAGATCGGAAGAGCGGTGTTTGCTCCTTGACCGTTTCTAATGGTGCTAAAACGAACCGCCGGATCCTGCGCCCCTACCCACACACCTGTTACCAATTCGGGTGTGAGCCCCATAAACCAGCCGTCCGAATGGCCTTGGGTTGTGCCTGTCTTGCCTGCCATTGGCACCTTGATGTTGTCGTACTTTCTCCGCTCAATGTCCATGCGCAATCGAACCCCCGTGCCCTTGCGCTCCTGTGTATTGGGATTGTACGCCCCGTCCACAACTCCCTTCATCATATCAACAACGGTGTAAGCCGTGCGCTTGTCCAATCCTTGCCGCAATTCCGGTTGAGGGGACCAGATGACATTGCCATATTTGTCTTCGATTCGCGTAATGATCGTCGGTTTGATGTAGACACCACCATTGACCAACGCCGAATTCGCCGCAGTAATTTCCTTGAGCGTAAGCTGCGCGGCCCCCAATGCAATCGAAGGCACTGCGGGAATGTCCGATTCAATCCCCAAAGCTCGCGCAAGTTGAATAACCCGTTCAGGACCAAATTCCTTGATGAGTTTGGCCGAAATGGTATTCATGGAATTGGCCAAAGCATATTCCAATGTCACCACTTCCCCGTATTCAAAATCCGAGTTATCCGGGCACCAATCCGGCTGATCGCCTGGCATTTCCACACAAATACGTTGATTCGGTAATTCCGTGCATCGATCCATCCCATAGCGCAAGGCTGTAGCATACACAAATGGTTTGAAAATCGAGCCCACTTGCCGCTTGGACTGCGATACATTATCGTATTGGAAAAACCGATAGTCTACACCTCCGACCCACGCCTTGATGTGCCCTGTTCTTGGTTCAATCGACATGAGACCAGCATGCAACAAACTCTTGTGGTACAGAATGGAATCGAGTGGGCTCAGCACGGTATCCTTCGAGCCTTGATGGGCAAAAACCCGCATGGATACAGGGGTGTCAAACGCCGCGTCAATTTCCTTTTGGCTCGGACGATGCCATGTATGGCTGCATCCTCCCTTTTCTTCATCGCAATGCCAAGTTAATCCCTCAGGTGCATCGCCTTTGCGGATGTAAAATCCAGGGCGTTCGCATTCAGGACAAAACTTCCCAGCATACACCCGGTACCGAGCGCTTTGCTTCACAGCAGAACCTATGATCTGATCGCGGTCCTTGCGCTCAATGCCCGCATAAAATGGCCATTCAGACTTACTCCGCGACCTTAAATCCCGGTTCATTGTGGCCTGAAGCTCCTCTCCAAGGTGCCGATTGACCGCCACCTCAGCTGCAGACTGCAGACGGCTATCCAATGTCGTGTGCACCTGTATGCCATCACGGTATAAATCGTAAGGTGCGCCGTCAGCTTTGGAAACCGTCCAATTCCCTCTAGCATCTTTTTTGTTAAACAACTCTTTCAATTCAGCGCGCAACGCTTCTCTAAAATAAGGGGCCATCCCTTCATCGTGACTCACGCGTTGGAAGCTGAGCCCTAGAGGCATAGCAGATAGCGAATCCTTCTGGTCATCCGTGATGATGCCGTAACGCTCCAATTGCATGAAGACCACATTGCGACGTGACTCCACCAATTCTGCTCGCCTCAAAGGATTGTAAAGCGAACTGTTCTTTAGCATCCCCACGAGCATGGCTGATTCGTGGAGCTCGAGTTCCTCAACCCCTTTATCAAAGTAAATATTAGCCGCCGATTTGATCCCAACTGCTTGATTCAAAAAATCATAGCGGTTCAAATAAAGTGCTATAATCTCATCTTTGGTATAAAAGCGCTCAAGTCGAGCAGCGATGATCCATTCTTTCGGTTTTTGAAGCAAGGCCCGCTCGAGCCAGCTGGTATGTTCATACTGCTCGGTAAATAACTGCTTGGCAAGTTGCTGAGTCAGGGTACTCCCCCCGCCACGTTGACCCATGAAAGCTATCGCCCGAGCCAAGCCAATAAAATCGATGCCACTGTGCCCCGTAAAGCGAGCATCCTCTGTACTTATTAGTGAATTAACCAAGTTTTCTGGCAACTCATCAAACCGAGCATCTGATCGGTTTTCAGAATAATAGCGGCCAATTAACTTCCCGTCTGATGTGAAAACACGGGTGGCAAGATCGGTCTTGGGGTTTGCCAAAGCATCGGTATCCGGAAGACTCCCGAAAGATGCCAAGCCCACCAGCATCGCCAAGCCCAATAGGGGGCTCAATCCCAACAACCATGTCCACACCTTTTGGCGCGTAAACGAGGGCTTGGGAGTTTTTTTGGGCTTCTTCTTTGTTGTTTTTGCCATTCCAACTACAAGGATAATACACGAAACGCGACGGAGGGGTAACCAATTGCGTTCATTGGAGATTATTCGCAGTGTTCTCTTCGCATTCAGGGCTATTTGCATCCTAAATTTGTCCCACTCAAAAAAATTCCATGGTTGCCCTTATAAAAGCCGCTCAGCTTCTCCTCAGCTTGTCCATCCTCGTAGTGCTGCATGAACTTGGACACTATTGGGCTGCCCGTGCCTTCAAAACACGTGTGGAAAAATTTTACTTGTTCATGAACCCCGGGTTTTCGCTGTTTAAAAAACAAATCGGCGAAACAGAGTGGGGCATCGGATGGCTGCCGCTTGGGGGGTACGTGAAGATTTCAGGCATGATTGACGAATCCATGGACAAGGAACAAATGCAGCAACCTGCGCAACCTTGGGAATTTCGTTCAAAGCCTGCTTGGCAGCGCCTCATCATCATGCTCGGAGGTATCATTGTGAATCTCATTCTCGGTTTTGCGATTTACAGCATGGTCTTGTTGGTATGGGGAGAAACCGTTTTGCCAGCGGACAAAATCCCCTATGGCCTGGAGGTGGATGAACGGCTGAAGCCACTCGGATTCGAGGATGGAGACCAGGTCTTGGAAATCAACGGAGAGGCCCCTGCTTCTTTCACGGAAATCCGGCGTTCCCTTTTCTTTGATCCTGTCAGTTCCGTGGTACTCGACCGAAATGGAGAGCGCATTGAACTCGCCATCGATACGGATTTGGGACAGTTTCTTGTCGATAGTGCAATCCGACGTCCTTTTGGTCTGCGTGTTCCGGCTGTAATCGACTTCATTGATCCGGGATCTGGAGCAGAGCAAGGAGGACTGCTCGCGGGGGACCGGATTGTCAGGATTGATAACAACTCCGTGAGTTTTCATGGGGACGTCTTAGATTACCTCCGCCCAAGGCCTTCGACCGCTATGGACATCGCGGTCATACGGGGCGGAGAAGAAGTAACCTTGCACTGCACCACGGACAGTCTTGGCGCTCTTGGTTTCCTTCAGAAGGATCCCTTTACCATGACGGAATTCGTATTGGATGAGCGTCATTATGGTGCCGGTCAGGCGTTGTCCAATGGTTTATCGCTGGCGTGGACCACACTGGAGGAATACGTTCTGTCCATGCGGTTTTTATTCAGCAAGTCGGGGGCGAGTCAGGTGGGCAGTTTGGTCACCTTTGGCAGCATCTTTGATGCTGGCTGGGACTGGGAAATATTTTGGCGGAATACCGCATTTTTCTCCTTGATTTTGGCTTTCATGAACTTACTGCCTATCCCGGCTTTGGATGGAGGCCATGTTATGTTCTTACTCTATGAAATGGTCGTTGGAAGGCCTGCGCCTGAAAAATTCTTGGAACGGGCTCAAACCGTAGGGATCATTCTTCTCTTGGGGCTGATGGCATTGGCACTTGGAAATGATATCTGGCGGGTCATCACCGGCCAATTCGGCTGATTCTCCCTACCTTTCGAGCATGACCGTATCGGACATTAACGCCTATGGACTCGTCATTGGAGGGTCTTTGGTCATCATCCTGAGCTATTTCGCAAACCTGCTTGCGAAGCGCACGAACATTCCGAGTGTATTGGTTTTGATCGGCATGGGCATTGCCATTCGAGAAGGACTGAATGCCATGGGGCTGAATTCGATTCCATTCGAATCACTCGTTCTTGAATTGCTCGGAACGATCGGTTTGATTTTTATCGTGCTCGAGGCCGCTCTTGAATTGGACTTGACGCGCGAAAAAATGCCGCTCATTATCAAAAGTGCGACCATGGCGCTTTTGGCGTTGTTGGGCAGTTCCGCAGCCATCGCGGCCTTCCTCGTAACGTCAATGGAAATGCCCCTGTTCGAAGCCTGGGTATATGCCATCCCGCTGTCCATCATGAGCAGTGCCATCATCATTCCGAGCGTCTCAGGAATCGATCCAAACGATCGAGAATTTATGGTCTATGAGAGCACGTTCTCGGATATTTTTGGCATCATGGCGTTTTACCTGCTGCTCGGTAATTCCGCGGCTGAATCCACCAATTCCATCGTTCTAAGCATTGGCTCGAATTTGATCATCACCTTCATTCTGGCGGTTGTTGTGAGTTATTTATTGGTTTACGTGCTCCAAAAAATCACCAGCTCCGTGAAGTTGTTTTTGAGCATCGCCGTTCTGCTTCTGATTTATTCCATCCAAAAATTGCTGCACTTGAGTCCTTTGGTGCTGATTTTGATTTTTGGGTTGATGTTAAACAACCACCGGCTGTTCTTTCCTAACTGGAGTTCAACGCGAAAGCGGCTGAAATTTCTACCTTCTCCTGCCAAGCTCTTGGATGACCACCGCATGCATGATCTGCATCGGGATTACCATCTATTGACTTTAGAAACAGCTTTTGTCATTCGAACTTTCTTCTTCGTGCTCTTCGGAATGACGGTCTCCTTAATGGCGCTCACAGATCTCCATGTGATCACCGAAGGACTCATTATCTGCTGCATTCTTTTCGGAGTTCGAATTTTGAGCCTCCTTATCTTTCAGCGTCAGCGACTATTTCCTTTGCTTTACATCGCACCGCGCGGCCTCATTACCATCCTCTTGTTTTTCCAAATACAAGGTTCGTATTCGGAGTTTTCCCAACCCCAATTCGACCAAGGCATTTTATTGGTCATCATCCTGGTCACCAGCATCATCATGACGATCGCACTCGTGCAAAATGGCATCACCCTGCGCGGGATGACCCTGGTACCTGACATGGTGCAACGCGATACCAAAGAAAATACGACGGACAGCGATTCAGCGCCTGCAACGACGGACAGCGATCCCACAACTGAAGACCAGGACCAAGGCTAAACGGCCATTGGGATGTACCAATCTCCTGGAATTCGCTGGACATAACCTTGCATCTCCATCGCGTACAGCTGACGTCTTAGTGACGACTCTGGGCGCTCCAACGCACGGGCCACATCGGCTAACCGACCCCCTTGTTGAATCATCAACTGCCGCCAGACAGGAAGAAATGCAGTCGGTATCTTGGATTCAGATCGGCAGGAATTGGCTGGATTGGACGTTCCCGCAAGCCGTTCGATCAATTCGGCAGGGTCGGACCATCCCATTTCTGGAAACTGCTCCAATAATTTTGTATTGCCAGCCCATCGACCATTGGAATGCATCGTTTCAGGTCGGTATACCCAGCAATCAATGCCTGAATCGATGGCCAATTCTGCTGAAATCAATGCCCCCCCTTTCGCTGGACTTTGTATCAAGACCATTGCTTCCGAAAGTCCTACCACCAAACGGTTTCTAGAGGCAAAATGCCATGACGCTATGGGGTCGCGCAAGGCACGTTCGGACACTACCGTGCCACCGCATTGGATCATCCGCTCCGCTATCTTGGTGCTAGAAAACGGATGGATCGGGTGCAAGGGGCCACCCAACACTCCCACCGTGCAATGCCCTGCATAACAGGCGCCTCGATGCGCAGCCGCGTCCACTCCTCTCGCCAATCCACTGACCACCACCCACTGACGGCGAGCGAATTCCTTTCCGAGTTCGAAGGCCAATTCCACCGCCAACGGGGAGCAGTTTCGAGTTCCCACAATGCCCACACGTCTTTGTGGTATATGCGTAAAAGGCGTCCCCAACCCAAATATCAGCGGAGGAGCATCCTTCATTTCTCTCCAACCCGCAGGGTAGTGCATTCCCTCCCACGACAAAGCCCAAGCACCGGGCAACTTCATGGTATCAGAAAATGAATTATCCCGTTCAATGAAGATGGATCCTGCCCGCACAAACCGATTGCGAGCCTGTGCCAATGCCACTTCCAAAGATCCAGCCTGCTCGACCCACCTCCGCAGATTCACCGGGCCCAACCCCGGCATTCCCGCTAATCTCCACCAGTCCTTTTCACGTTCCACACCGCAAATTGGCGAATGAACGAGCCCCTCCTATTTATTCTTTGCCCTTGAAAGCAAAAAATTGATATTCGAACAAATGTTGCATCTTGCAATCGTGCACAAGGCAATGAAATTCATTTTTGGCTTCTTCTTTCTGACCGGGATTCTGTTTCAGCAATCCTTTGCGCAAACCCTTTCAGGAATTGTTAAAGACCAACAGGGGTTGGCCTTACCCGGTGCATTCATCACAGCCCGAACTTCAGGGGTTCAAGTCCAAGGTGCCGTCAGCCAGCCCGATGGCACGTATACCCTCGATTTGAGCGCATGGGCAGGTAAACCGGCCACGATAGCATGCAGTTACATCGGCATGGAAACATCCGAGAAGTCGTTTCCATCCCTGATATCGGGTGAAATCTACCCGCTGAATTGGGCGTTAAATCCCACTTCCGAGGTCTTGGACTTGGTCGTTGTCAGTGCAGGCCGTTTCGAACAATCTGCCAATGAAGTGACCGTATCTGTGGATGTGCTGCCTCCGCGAATTGTCGAGAGCAGAGGCACCACCACGTTAGAGACAGCATTGGAAATGAACCCCGGTGTGACGTTCGTCAATGGCGAACCCCAAATTCGCAGCGGCAGCGGTTTCAGTTACGGAGCGGGGTCGCGGGTCATGGTCATGATCGACGATCTCCCCGTCCTCAGCGGTGACGCAGGCCGACCGACCTGGGGATTCTTGCCCCTCGAAAATTTGGAACAAATTGAAATCATCAAAGGCGCTTCGAGTGTTTTATACGGAAGCGCCGCATTGAGTGGCGTTATCAACGTCCGCACGCGTTTTCCCGATGCACGGCCACTGACCCGGGTGAATGTCCAGCACGGCATTTATGCCGCACCAAGAAGCGAGCAAGCCAAATACTGGAAGGGCATGGCACAACAATCCAATGTGCGGTTCTTGCACAGCCAGCAACTCGGTCATTGGGATTTGGTTCTAGGCGGAAATTTTTTAGGAGATGATGGATACCTCGCACCCGAAGATGTGGCAGCAAATGATGCGGCGACTCAGCGCTACCAACCGTGGTTGGTAGATCGATTCGGAGCGGAATACCGTGCTCGAATCAATGCCAATCTGCGCAAACGGCAAACCAAGGTTGAAGGCTTGGTCTATGGGCTCAACACCAATTGGCAATTGGGTGAATCTTTGAACACATTGATTTGGCAAAATGCTCCGGATTCTATCTATGGAGCATTCGATGGCGCAGCCACCCGCACGAATCAATTGATCGGAACCGCTGACCCCTATGTGCAGTACCTCAGCCCAAGCGGCATCCGACACAGTTTGCGAAACCGATGGCAATACCTCAACAACGACAATGACAACGATCAATCCAATGGTTCGCACGTGGGGTATAGTGAATACCAAATGCACATGGACGGCGAACGATGGGGCGCCGAAGGTCTGTTGATCACAGCAGGGGCTGTCAATATGTTCGCCATCAGCCGTGCTGATTTGTATTCCGGCGGCTCATCAGACGGCAACAATTCTGCGCAAAACCGCGCTGCCTATATCCAGATTGACCAATCCATTGGTGAGCGCTTGAAGTTGGCAGGCGGTGCGAGATATGAGCACTTTTCAGTCAACGGAGAAGGTGCAGGTAAACCTGTTTTCCGTTTAGGAGGGAACTTTCAACTTGCAGAAGCCACTTTCTTACGCAGCAGCTTTGGACAAGGCTTCAGGTTCCCCACGATCGCTGAGCGATACATACGAACAGGCTTAGGGGCCCTCCAGATTTACTCCAACGAAGACCTTCGACCCGAATCTTCTTGGTCCACAGAAATCGGAATTAAGCAAGGTTTTGCCTTCAGAAAGACCCGAGCGGGCGATTTCATTGGATTCATTGACTTGGCGTTTTTCCGTCAAGACTATGAAGACTTCATCGAATTCACCTTTGGCCAATGGGGACCAGACGAAGGGGAAACCCCGTCAATCGACAACGTATTTGGCTTGGGCTTTATGAGCGTCAACACCGGAGGAAGTCGGGTGACCGGAGGCGAAATCTCCTTGACAGGCCGCTGGAAAACCCGTTCGTTTCAGGCCGATGTCATCACGGGGTACACCTATACCAACCCGATCAGTACCACCCCGGATTATAACTACAGCCCACAAGACGAGGGGTTGGAAGCGACTTATCTCAGCACGAGCCATGATACAACCGGGATGATTCTGAAATACCGCTCACCACATGTCTTCCGCTTTGATGTACAAATCACGGGGCAAAAGTGGTTCGGTGGATTCAGTGCCCGGTATCAAACAGCCTTGCAAAACTTTGACCAAGCGTTTATCGAATTTGAAGAGCAGGGTTTTGTGCAATGGGGTGTTCAGCAATGGTTGGACGAAAATCCCCGGCTTCCTTGGATTTTCGATGCACGGGTTGGGCGCGAATGGCCTTCTGGACATAAGCTGTCGTTGATCATGAGCAATCTAACCAATGCAGAATACGCTGTTCGGCCTATGGCCATGGAGGCTCCGCGCCTAACTTCGCTGATGTATACCTATCAGATTAACTGATGCCTTCATCCTCCCCCGCCTTGATTGGCGTCATTCCTGCGCGCTTTGGCTCAACGCGATTTCCCGGAAAACCTTTGGCTACGATCGGAGATCAATCTATGATTGCACGCGTTGTCCAGCGAGCCCTTGCCGCAGATGTGTTTGACCGGGTGCTCGTCGCAACGGACGATGAACGCATACGCGACGCTGCTGAAACAGCGGGTGCAGATGTTCGCATGACGGATCCCAACATTCCCAATGGTACTTTGCGCAGTTACGATGCGCTTACCCAGTGGGAGGCTGATAACGGAGAACAAGCCGGTTACATCGTCAACATTCAAGGCGACGAGCCTTTTGTGCACCCAGAACAACTCCAAAAATTAGCGCATCTGATTCGCAAACCGGGTGTTTCCATTGCCACACTTGCCCGACCCAAAACCGCAGAGGATAAAGAACGCACCAATCCCAACCGGGTCAAAGTTGCATGCGACCTCAATGGCAACGCCTTGTATTTTAGCCGAGCACCCATCCCCTCGTCCGAAGGCCCGTGGCTCGAACACGTTGGGCTGTATGCTTTCACCCGCGGGGCCATCGAAGCCTTGACCCATTTGCATACAACCGAATTGGAAAGGCGTGAACGACTGGAACAATTGCGTTGGTTGGAACACGGTTGGCGGGTCTCCGTGGGTCGAACAACCCATGATTCATATGCGATTGACACACCTGAAGATTTGATTGAGCTTGAAAAGCGGATTGAACGAGGTGAACTCCATTAACTTAGCACCCTGTAATTTCTTCTATGATGAACAATTCGCTCCCCATTGCCATCGCCAGCTGCCTTGCAGTTGGTTTGTTTTCCTGCTCAAGTCCAGAATCCAATATGACGTCTTCCGAACAACCTGAATTCAATGAATCGCAATTTTCTGCTCCACCCGTTGCAGAAAAAAAAGAACACATCACCGAAGTCCATGATTTGGAGCTCAAGGATGATTATTTCTGGATGCGTCTAAGTGATGAGCAAAAAGAAGCTTCGGAATCCGATGAGCAAACCACATCAGTGGTGAACTACCTCAATGCTGAAAACGATTACAAAACGGAAGTGCTTCAGAGCACTGAAGCCTTTCAAGATGCATTATTTGAGGAAATCAAAGGTCGCATTAAACAAGACGACCAAAGTGTTCCTTTGTTGGACAATGGATTTTGGTACTATACCCGCTATGAAGAAGGGCAAGAATACCCGATTCATTGCCGCAAAGAAGGCAGCATGGATGCGGAAGAGCAAATCATGCTCAACGTCAACGAAATGGCAGAAGGATTCAGTTACTACGCCGTTGGTGGACGTTCGGTCAGCACCAACAATAACTTGCTGGCATTCAGCGTGGATACGGTCAGCCGCCGCGAATACACATTGCAATTCAAAGATTTAACCACGGGAGAAATCCTTTCTGATCGCATCCCTGAAACAACAGGAGGAGCGACTTGGGCCAACGATAATCGAACGATCTTCTATTCCAAAAAAGATCCTGTCACTTTGCGTTCTTATCGCGTCTACAAGCACGTCCTGGGAACAGATGCGGCTCAAGATGAAATCGTCTTCGAAGAAAAAGACGAAACGTTCATTTGCGCAATTGGAAAAACCAAAAGCGAAGCATTCTTGATGATCGGCAGTTACTCCACCGTGAGCACGGAGTGGCGCTATTTGGATGCCAATAACCCCGAAGGCGACTGGCAAATCATTCAGCCCCGTGAACGGGACTTGGAATACAGCTGCAGCCATTACGAAGATCATTTTTACATCACCACCAACCGGAACGCCAAGAACTTCAAGCTCGTCCGAACTCCAATCAATGCAACGGGTTATGACAATTGGGAAGACGTCCTACCGCACCGCGAGGCTACGTTACTGGAGGGGGTAGACCTTTTCCAAGATTATTTGGTGGTGTCAGAACGAACCGATGGATTAAATCAGATTCGCATCAAGCGCTGGGATGACGCAGCGGATTACTACATTGAGTTCCCTGACCCCGCGTATTCGGCATACGTCGGAGCCAACCCCGATTTTGACACCCAAAGCCTGAGGTACGGATACAACTCCATGACAACTCCGAGCTCCGTATTCGAGACCGATATGGATTCCAAGGAAACTGTAACGCTCAAGCAACAAGAAGTCCTCGGTGGCCAATTTGACCCGAACAATTACGAAAGTGAGCGGGTCATGGTCGAGGCAAGAGATGGCACCAAGGTGCCCGTCTCCATTGTCTACCGGAAAGGCTTGGAAAAGAACGGCCAAAACCCCTTCCTTCTGTATGCATACGGAAGCTACGGATACAGCATGGATGCCGGTTTCTCCAGCACAAGGCTGAGCATGCTGGATCGAGGGTTTGTCTACGCAATAGCTCACATCCGTGGCGGTCAAGAAATGGGCCGTGACTGGTATGAGGACGGAAAAATGTTCAATAAAATGAACACGTTCACCGATTTTGTGGATTGCGGTCAAGCCATGTGCGATTTGGGCTTTACTTCCCCTGAGCATCTTTATGCAATGGGCGGTTCCGCCGGTGGGTTGTTGATGGGTGCAGTCATCAACATTGCTCCTTCTCTGTTCAACGGCATCATTGCGGCCGTGCCCTTCGTGGACGTCATCAACACCATGTTGGACGAGAGCATCCCACTTACAACCGGTGAATTCGACGAGTGGGGAAACCCCAAAAACAAGGATTCTTTTGACTACATGATGGCGTACAGCCCGTACGACAATGTATCCGCCCAAGATTACCCTCACATGCTTGTCACCACGGGCTATTGGGATAGCCAGGTACAATACTGGGAGCCTGCAAAATGGGTGGCTAAGTTGCGTGACACCAAGACAGACGATAACCTACTCATCATGGATTGCAATATGGAAACTGGACACGGTGGTGCTTCAGGCCGATTCAAGCGACTGCGCGAAACAGCCATGGAGTACGCCTTCTTCATGATGCTCGAAGGCATTCGCGAATGACCAAACGGTATCGCCGACTCACCTTAGCTGAGCTGGAAGGAGTGCGCTTGGAGTTTGTTCAATTCTTGGCCTCAGAGGGCATCGCTGCAGACGATTGGGAGCGGAAGCTCGCCGAAAAATCGCAGGATGTTCTGAGTTGCATTGATGAATTCAGTGAGAAATTCTGGGACGGTGCAACGGGTGCTATAACGTGTTTGGAACACCGCCCCGATGCCCAAAACCTCTGGCTATTTCATTTCGAAGAATCTTCTGCGCAGGTCATTCGATGCAAAAAAGATGGCGAAACCTTTGAGTGGTCACAAGGGGGTAAACCCTTCGAGCAGGAAGCCCGTGGCCAGGAAATTTTTATGCTGTTGGAACAAGGGGCTCAGCCCTGCTCCGAAGAGCGGTTCAAGGAGGTTTATAACGAATTGACGAGCGACAGCAAAAAGGACTAACGAGGACGAAAGGCCGCACGAGGTAGGTCAAAGCCACGCCGCTCCAACCAAACGGCCACGTCATCTTCTACCGGGTGGTGCCAATGCGCTTCCAATCCAGCCTTGCGCGCACCTTCGACGTGTTGCTTGGAATCATCAATGAATAGCGCCCGTTCAACGTGGACGCCATGCCGCTCACAAAGTGAGGTAAACGCCGCAGGATTTGGCTTCCGCTCTCCTAACTCATGGCTGTAATGAATGCCTTCAAAGGCTGAACGAAACGCGCTCAGTCCATAGTTCTCCTCTATCCACGCCTCAAAAACATGCGCATGAATCACATTCGTATTCGAAAAAATGTAAAGCCGAGTTTGCTTGCCTAGCGCCTGAACCAACTCAATGCGAGAACGGTGCATGCCAATCAAAATACAATTCCAAGCATCTATGACCTGATCACGCGTCGTTCCAGGTGCACAATGCGACTCCAAGAATTGATAGAAAGCATCCGGCGCTATCCTGCCACATTCCAACGCGTCAAATTCTGGCGATTGAGCTGCTTGCTTATATAGCCCGGCAAAATCAGTGACCCCCAATGACCTGAACGCGCGAACAGGGGCTTCGTACTCAATGTCATACAGAACACCACCAAAATCAAGAATCAATGCATCCGGGAGTGCTGACATGCCTCCTTGTGCTCAACGAATGATCTTCCAAGGCTTCAGCCATGCGCTTCTCGAGGCGGGTTGCGTGTGCAGCACATCCAGATGTGCCCGGGCACTCGTCTCATCGATATGCGTCGCGAACGTCACAATGTGCAATCCGCCATCCTGAAGGAAAACATCGGCATCAAACCCTTCATTTACCAATTGCTCCGCCAGAGCATTGGCATTCTCTTCCAGAGAAAATGCCCCGGCAACCAGCATATAAAACGAAGCTTCAGCTGCAGTGGTTGGGGTCCCCGTGATGGCCTCTGGCATCCATTCGGATGGCTCGGCTGAACTCGGACGAGTCGATTCGCTTTCATGCGCACTCAATTCCGCCACATCGGACCATGTCGGCACTGCCTCTCCTTCAAACCGCGGTTCATAAATCGCAGTACTCGATGCAACGGATAACGGACTCAACAAAGCATCCTGGCCATTCCATCCATCCATCATAAACATTCCCATTCCCCCCAAAATTGGAACCGCAATGGCGGCGGCAATTCGAGCCAACGGAAGCTGCGCAGGAGGCAACTCCACAACGCGACCTGGTCGCATGGGTGCACGGTCATTTGGAACCGCGACCGGCACAGCTACTGAAACCTCAGGAGTTAATGGTTGGAGCGGGATTCGACGCAATCCAAATGATCGGAGCATTTTCTCCATTTCCTCATCCGCCAAAAATTGAATCCGTCCGTTCAAACCATTGTACAAGCGCCCCACGTGAGCGATAGTCGCTGTTTTTCCCGCGGCAAGGGTCCGCTTGATTTGTTCTGCCTCAGCCTCCAATTTGGCCAATGCCGCATCCATGGTAATCCTTTCGGATTGAGCTACAGTCTGAACCAAAACCCCATCGTGATGCGTCAGTCGTTGATTGAATAGAATCCCGCGTGAAGGTGGGATCAGTTCTTGAAGCGTCTCATCGTATCGAGCAGGCTGACGGTTGCAAACAAACCCGCCCAAACCTGGAACCACGACGCAATCATGGTCTAAAAACAAACGATGTAAATGGTTGTTGAGGGCCGTCATGAAATCGGTTTAACTTCCCGAAAGTAGGAGAAACAAACCAGTCCTGCAAGACCGCAGACCGTGATTCTATCGAACAATAGCGACGGTCCCTTCCACAAGCCGCGGACCATCTCGCAATTCATACCTCAAACGCCAAATGTACACGCCGTCCGGAACGAAATATTCCGAATCGCTCACCTGATGATTGCCAATCCAAGGCTCTGCCGAATTTTCGCTGTAAAAAATTAAATCTCCCCAGCGATTGAACACCTCCAATCGGTAGCCCCTCGGCTCAATTCCTTCGACGAAAAACGCGTCGTTCACCCCGTCATTGTTGGGGGTAAATGTGTTCGGGACAAATACAGGATTGAACACGTCGATGTAGGTGCTGTCGCGAGCGATGCAGCCCTCCGGCGAAATTGTTTCCAATACAAACCAACCCGGCCCTGTTACCGTCACTTCGGGAGACAAGCAATCACTGCAACTGAGATTTTCTGACGGTGTCCACCACAACGTATCGGCATCAACGGTTCCAAACAACCGCACTTCATCCAGCCAATCTACTTCGCGATCAGGGCCAGCATCCACATAGGGTGGTTGCCACACTTGTACCGTAATCTCTGTACTTCCCGTGCAACCGAACTCGTCCGTGGCATAAACCGTAAATGTCGTCGTCTCCACCGGAAAAACGGAAGTCATTTGTGCATTGGGATTTGCGACGAGCCCCGCCGGCGCCCAAGAATAGGAGACCGCATCCGAAGCACTGAGTTCCATGGTTTCCCCGCGGCACATCCAGCCACCCCCTGTCGCAGAGGCTGTCGGTGCGATCAGCTCAATGCTCACGCTGTCCACTCCCACGCCACACGCGTTGGCAATGGAAACGTAGTACGTCGTATTCGATGAAGGTGAAGTGTAGGGATTTTGCACCAAAGGATTCGTTACCAAATCAGCCGGTGACCACAAATAACTAACGCCTTCGGCCGCTTCCAAAAAGACGCCCTGTCCCACACACAAATTGATGGTAGGATAGGTTTGTCCGCCCGGTGCGGACTGAACCACGTTAATGGTCACTTCTTCCTCAGCAAGGCAATCATTGGGGCTTGAAATCAACGCTGTGTACGTCGTTGTTTCTGCCGGACTTGCGGTGGTCGTCTCTGAAGTAGGTGAGCCCAAGCCTGCGGTCGGACTCCAAATTACATCGCTTCCACCCGTCGCCTCCAGTTGCACAACGTCACCAACACAAATCGTCATATCATCCGTGATTTCCGTCTGGAGAACTTCGACCACCACCGTGACTTGTGCCGTCCCAACACCACATGAATTGCTGTCCTCCACGGTATAGGTAGTGGTCGCATTGGGTGTCACCGACGGGTTGGGCAACGAAGGGTCGTCTAAGGTGGGGTCGGGTTGCCACTGCAAAGAGCCGGTGCCGTAAGCTTGCAGCGTTGCTGATTCTCCTTCGCAAATCGGAGGAACCTCATCAATCAAAGGCTGCGGGACGTCTTCAATGAATAAGCTTGCAAACGCTGTATCCGGCTCCAGGCAGCCTGCAGAACCTGAAGAGCTCGATACAATGAGCATCACATCCCACTCACCTGGCGTGGCATAGATGTATTCCGGATTTTCTTCATCGCTCGAATTGAGGTCTCCAAAAAACCACTCATAATTGGTTCCGCCGATGGAATTGTTGACGAATTGAATCGGCTCGCCGGCGCAAATAATGTCCGGCGCATCGATGGTGATATCCGCAACCAAAGAACCCAGATTGAACTTAAAAACGCCGAGGTTGCAATTGGACGAGTTGTTGGTGCTCGACCACGCCCCCGTTGTAGAAGGAAAGTCATCCCAGCCGCCGCAGCCTGCACAAACCGCCTGGTATACCGTACCGTTTTTATCGAAGCGCGATGTCCCGCCATCCACGTGCTCGTTGGAAAACGGCCCACCAAAATACGTTCCGTATGTCAAATCCGCCGCCTCTGGAGCCAAAACTCCCAACCAAAAATCACTTCCATCCGTTCCAATTTGAAAAGCGTCAACCGTCGTTGGCAGCCCATTCGAAGTCGATTGATTGGCATAACCACTGTTGGAGGAATTGGTCACACCCCCCCATCCACTGATGTACATCTCATCGCAATCAGAGACCAAAAAAGCCGTCGGGCTGATGTCCACTCCCACCATAGACAAACCCACTCGCGTCAAAAAGTCCACCGATTCTAAATTCTCTGTTAAACGGACAACAAACGTGCTTCCAAGTGGATTTGTAGCATACACATCCCCCACCAACTCCATATCACTCCCTACCGTTTGACCACATAAATGAGGTCGGTCTTCGGTATCGAGTTGCACGAAATACGCTTGATCGTAGTCATCGGTTCCAAAATATGTCGCGGTCGACAAAAATGGCGTGCCCGAATAATCGATGGAAAATACGTACCCGTCCACATCACCAGCTAGATCCGGCTGATACGCTCCCGGTGTGGTGGGCAAGTCATCGCTTTTTGTTCCCCCCGTGACATAAGCCAACGGTTCTCCTAGAGCGAACTGGATGGCGAATGCGGCATCGTCTGAGTTCCCTCCAAAAAAGGTCGAAAACTCCAATTCTTCTAAATCATTGGATAACCTAAAAATTACGGCATCGCATGTCCCACTCAGGCCGGGATCCAATGCATCTACCATGGGAAAGTCATCGCTTCGCGAGCTCGTTGCCACCCACACCTCTCCTCCCGGATCAATGGCGATTTCGCCTCGGCAGACATCGCCGTAATTGTAGTTGATTTTTTCTCCGAGGTTGAGCCCATCATTTTCTGAGCCGCCTACGAAAGTGGATGCCACCAGCGAACCATCCACTCCATCTATGCGGGATATCACGATATCACATCCGCTGTCGTATGCTCCGTAGAAATAGTTCGCCCCAAGGTCGATGAAGGGTCCTCCAGCAAAGTCTGGTTGGTATGAGCCTGCCGTCGTTGGGAAATCCTGAGATCCCGTTGTGCCCATGGCGTAAATGTCTCCATTCTCGTCTGTTACCAAACTGTGCGGGTATTCGCGCATGCTACCGCCCAAATATGTGCTGTATTCCAACGCAGAACCATCCGGTGAAAAAACACTGATGCCAAAATCGAAATCTCCTCCACTGAAGGCATTGCTAATGGCGCCTGCCGTTGTTGGGTATCCTGCACCGCGCACTCCTGATCCCCCAATCAGCCGACCTGCATCGTCATATGCAGCAGTAAAACCCCAACTGTCAGCTGAAGAGCCCACGAAAGAAGCGAACTCAATTTCAGGATCAATGATCAAAGCGCGCGACGGATCATATGAACCAAGGTCAAAGGTTAGCCGATTCTTGCCGTCTCCAATGGGTGTTAGAACGTAAGAGCAAGGCACTTCCTCCATGCGCGTACCGTTCATTTGATAGGCAAACGGCGCCGCTTCGGAAACATGACCCCAAGCTCCCGTAACCGCTTCACCTTCTCCCACGGCTGGACCAATCAAGTGCCTCAAAGTACCATCAACCTGCAGACGTGAATCAAGGCCGTCGTATCGCATCGAAATTTGAGTAGGATCCGCCCCGGGTGCCACGTGCCAGTCGGACTTGATGTGAGCTGCATCTCCTCGTTGACCGTCCATCACTGCGTCAATGCCAGGCCAGACTTCATGCACCGTGTATTTGCCAGTAGGACGAATCCCCTCCGCCCATTTTGACCGATCCTGACCACGGTAAAAAGACACTTGGTGCCCCGCTGGAGCAGCTGATCCATCGAACGACGCCTCAAGATTGCACCCTTCCCAATTCACCTCCAACACATGAGTCACCAGCGGTCCATTTGGCGCCTCATGCCTGCCCAACGCATCGTAGCCTTCGCCCAACATCGCTGCCTTCCATCCTGTTCCAGTCAACCACACATCGCCTCCGTTCACCCGAGCAGACGCCTCGACATCCATAGGCCATTGCCCTGCATTGGGAACAAACCACACCCCAGAGGGGGCCTGAGCATGCTGCACCGTGCGTTTGCGAGGAACATCATCCGCTGCAACCAAAAGATTCGAATATGCCGCACACCCCCATAGGACACCGAGACAAAAAATGGAGTTTATTTTGAGCATATCAAACAAATAACGGTCAAAAGACCGTTCCGGTTGCCTGCCTATCGGAGGTTATGTCAACTGTTCAGTCAACAAACGCATTTCAATCACAGGCGACATGCGCTCGTGTAAAATGCGGTAGACGGAATCCGCGATGGGCATGTCGACTTTGAATTCTTGATTCAAGTGAAACGTGCCTTTCGAGCCATTGAACCCCTCCGCCACCATGTTCATTTCCATCATCGCCCCCTTGACACTGTACCCCTTACCGATCATCATGCCCAAGGTTCTGTTTCGGCTGTGGGGGCTGTAGGCTGTGACCAATAAGTCACCGAGGTAGGCACTTTCCTTTACGTCCCGGTCGTGCTCATGCACAGCAGCTAGGAACCGTTTCATTTCCTGTGAGGCATTTGAAATCAGCACGCTCAGAAAGTTATCGCCGTACCCCAAACCCGTTGCAATTCCCGCGCCAATGGCGTAGATGTTTTTCAAGACGGCTGCCAATTCCGCGCCGACAACATCTTCACTTGTTTTGACCCGAATGTAACGCGTAGTCAAGGCCCCCCCGACGGTATCCGCAACGTCTAAATCCGGACAAGCCACCGTTAAATAGCTCAACTTTTCCCTTGCAACCTCCTCTGCATGACATGGTCCAGCGATGAGCCCGATCCGGTCGTAAGGAACGCCAAATTCCTTGTGAAAGTAACGCGCCGGGATGCTATGGTATTCCACCACCATGCCCTTGATGGCGCTGATGATGATTTTATCTTGAAACCGCTTCGGTTCATATTCCTTCATGGTGACATCCAGGAATCCAGAAGGGATGGCGATGATCAAAATGTCGCAAGCATCGATTACCGATTGCATATCCGTCGAGACGCGCAGTTTTTGATTGTCGAATTCTATGCTTTGGATGTAATTCGGATTGCGACCAAACTCCATAAGGTGTTCGCCGGTTTCCTCTCGACGCACCCACCAATGCAACTCATCCATATTGGTGAGGAGCATTTTGGCGATCGCTGTCGCCCATGATCCACTGCCTATTAAACCGAAACGGGGATTGGAATCCATGCCGCAAATGTAAACGCAACCCGGATACCGCAGTACCAATTCAACGCGCTACCTTTGCAATCGCATCGCAGGCGGCACCGCAGCACAACATTCAAAACATGAGCGACGATCTTCTCAAAAAAGTCATCAGCCACTCGAAAGAGTACGGATTTGTATTTCCCTCAAGCGAAATCTATGACGGCCTTTCCGCTGCCTACGATTATGGTCAACTCGGCTCAGAGCTGAAAAACAACATCAAACAGTACTGGTGGACAGCCATGGTGCGCATGCACGAAAACATTGTGGGCATCGACGCCAGCATCTTCATGCATCCCCTCACGTGGAAAGCGTCCGGGCACGTGGATGCGTTCAATGACCCCCTCATCGACAACAAAGACAGCAAAAAACGTTACCGCGCCGACGTATTAATCGAAGATTATGTGGCCAAAATCGATGCCAAGATCAACAAAGACGTCGTCAAGGCCGCCAAGCGTTTCGGAGATTCATTTGACGAAGCTCAATTCCGCAGCACCAACGGCCGCATTGTCGAGCGCCAAGCACAAATCGACGACGTAAACCGCCGTTTTAAAGAAGCGATGGATGCCGAGGACCTGCCCGCCGTGAAAGCACTGATCGAAGACTTGCAGATTGCGGATCCTGACTCGGGGAGTCGGAATTGGACGGAGGTTCGCCAGTTCAACTTGATGTTCAAAACGGAGCTCGGTGCGGTAAGCGGCGACAGCGGCATCATTTACCTACGTCCTGAGACTGCGCAAGGGATCTTTGTGAATTACCTCAATGTCCAGAAAAGCGGGCGCATGAAGTTGCCTTTTGGGATCGCCCAAATTGGTAAGGCTTTTCGAAACGAAATCATCGCCCGTCAGTTCATCTTTCGCATGCGCGAATTTGAACAAATGGAAATGCAATTCTTCGTGAAGCCAGGCACCCAGAGCGAATGGTATGAATACTGGAAAGCAGCTCGGCTCAAGTGGCACAAAGCGCTGGGATTTGGCGACGGAAAGCATCGCTTTCACGACCACATCAAACTCGCACACTACGCCGAGGCCGCCTCCGATATCGAATTCGACTTCCCGATGGGTTTCAAGGAGCTCGAAGGCGTTCATTCCCGCACCGACTTTGACCTGCGCCAGCACGAAGAGCATAGCGGTCGCAAGCTTCGCTACTTCGATCCAGAGACCCAAGAAAGCTACGTTCCGTTCGTTGTAGAAACCTCCATCGGGCTCGACCGGATGTTCCTCGCAACGTTGAGCGCAGCGTACAACGAAGAGACCCTCGAAGACGGATCACAAAGGACCGTGATGAACATTCCCGCGCCTTTGGCTCCGGTCAAAGCAGCTGTATTGCCTTTGATCAAAAAAGACGGCCTGCCCGAGAAAGCACGGGAAGTTCTCGCCATGCTTCAGATGGACCACAACGTACATTACGACGAAAAGGACGCCATTGGCCGACGGTACCGCCGGCAAGATGCCATTGGCACGCCTCTTTGCATCACCGTGGACCACGATACGCTAACGGACCAGGCTGTTACCATCCGCGACCGCGATACCATGCAACAAGAACGGGTGGCCATTGTGGACCTCGTCGCACGTGTGAACGAAAAAGTAGGGATGACCCAATTATTTGCTGCTTCATGAACTTGACCGAACTTGACTTTAGTGGCCAACGTGCCTTGATTCGCGTGGATTTTAACGTCCCCTTGAACGACGCCCGTGAGGTCACCGACGACACCCGCATCCGAGCGGCACTTCCAACCATTCAATACGTTCTGGACGCTGGCGGCTCGGTCGTTTTGATGTCACACCTCGGACGACCAAAAGGCCGAGATGAGCAATTTAGCTTACGCCACATCATGCCAACTCTAGAAGGGTTACTCGGACGATCGGTCAAATTTGCACCGGATTGCGTAGAAGACACGGCCCTTGATGTCACGCAATCCCTCAAGCCCGGCGAAGTAGCACTGCTCGAGAATCTGCGATTTCATCCCGAAGAAAAAGGCGGGGACGAATTTTTTGCAGGTCAACTTGCTGAGAACGGCGATGTCTATGTCAATGACGCATTTGGTACCGCCCACCGCGCACATGCTTCCACAGCTGTCATTGCAAAATTCTTCCCTGAGGACAAAGCTTTTGGTCTGTTGCTAGCGAGAGAAATCGATGCACTTGAAAAAGTCCTAGCTCACCCCGAAAAACCCTTGACGGCAATCATTGGCGGTGCGAAGGTCAGTTCCAAACTCGGCATCATAGAACACCTCATCGGACGGGTCGATCGACTCATCGTAGGAGGCGGCATGGCGTACACGTTCGTGCAAGCGAAGGGCGGTTCGATTGGGACAAGTCTGGTCGAAACCGAGCTTCATGCTCAAGCACTGGATATTCTGAAAAAGGCTGAAGCCTCGGGTACGGAATTGTTGCTCCCGCATGATACCCTCGCCGCCGATGCATTTGCTGCGGACGCCCAGACTCAGGTAGTGGCAACGAATGCCATTCCGGACGACTGGATGGGACTGGACATCGGCCCGGAAACAACCGAACGATTTGTCGAGGCCGTGCTCAGCAGCAAGACGGTGTTGTGGAATGGCCCGATGGGTGTCTTCGAAATGGAGGCGTTTGCAGGTGGAACCAACTCAGTTGCTGCAGCACTTGCCGAAGCCACAGCAAACAGCGGTGCGTTTACGTTGATCGGAGGCGGTGACTCCGTCGCAGCGATTAACCAGGCAGGATTAGCTGACCAAGTAAGCTATGTCAGCACCGGTGGTGGAGCAATGCTCGAATATTTGGAAGGAAAAGAATTACCCGGAATAGCGGCCATTCGAGTCTGACGATACATCCAAGGAAATGCGTTGTATAGCACTCATCTATTTCGTTACAAGCAGTGTTTTCGCCTGGACTCAGCAGCGAGTGGAGGTTTTTGAAGACGACCGCATGCTATGGAGCGAAATGATCCTGCATGTGGAGAACGGCGTGGTGCGTCAAGGTCGAGATTGGCGCGGGCAAGTGATCTGGACGACGCTACCCAACAAAATCTTCAAAGGATATTCTACCAGCGTGTTTGACTTGGTCTATTCCGTTCGTGATGGGCAATTGATTCAAGGGGACTCACATTTCAGCGACGCCATCATGTACACGACCGAACGGGATGGTGATGCCATCAAGCTGTTCATCGGTGATAGCACATTCCCGCTTGATTTGGTTTATACGCTCCGGCCTCACGCCTTCAACGAAGGAGTCTATGGTCTCTATAAAGAGGATAGCATGAGCGGGTTTGACCGCATTTCCGTCTTCGGGGCTATGCCAACAGCGGTCGAATTATTCGCCCTGCTCTTGGCGCAAGGTTTGTTGTAATGTCTTGAGGAAATGGCCCTTAAGCCACCAGCTCAACCGCCTCAACTTGGAACTCGAATTGTTCCATGATTTGGTTTGCTAAAAGCTTTTCACATGCCAACTTCACTTGCTCTTCAGCCTCGGCTAGATTCGCGGCTTCCACTTCCAGGGTGATGTGTTTTCCGATACGCACATTGCCAATGTTGGCCAGTCCGATGTTGTGCATGTTGCTGGAAACCGCCTTCCCTTGGGGGTCCAACAGGGCCGGTAACGGCATGATATCAATGGCAGCGCGAAATGTCATATTACTGTGGTTGTTTTGAGTGACGTTGGATGTAACATCCTCCCATCGCGTACAAAAGTAACGCGGCAAGCATTCCCAACCCGAGCGCACGGCCAAAAAATACTGCAAGCAATCCAACCGCCACCATGCCTGACAAAAACACCACGCGTTTTCGGTCGAAATCTTTGTTTTTACCCCATCCTTTCAAGTCCAACATGGGCCGACGACTCACCATCCACCAAGGAATCAATGTGCTTCCTATCGCAATAGCCCCAACGACCGTTACCAATCCCCCCGTTCCATATAGGCCCCAAGAACCGTACATCTCATACTGTGCGCCAACCAACAAAATGCCAATCCACCAAAGCGCTCCTGCCGGTGCAGGCATCCCGCTGAAACCACTCGTGTATTCTCCGGCTGAGGCTTCCACGTTAAAACGAGCCAATCGATACGTCGCAGCCATCGCCATTGTCAATGGCAAAAACTTCAGCACTGCAGGAATCGCCGGTGTCCAAGCATGCAAGCACATGACCCCAACAACTGCCGGTGTTACGCCACTCGTTACCGCGTCTGCGATGCTATCAAGTTGTGTGCCCATCGCTCCATCCGAACCCGCCCAGCGCGCCGCAATGCCGTCAAATAAATCGAAGATCTGCCCGAGCAACCAGATGCCCGCCAAGGTCAACATGCCCCAGCCTTTCCACTCCTGGGACAAGGCTCCAAATTCATGGAGCGGTTCAATTACTGTGGCCCCAAAAGGCCAGATGAACAAACCAATAATGACCAGCACGCCACAAAGGAGATTACCCATTGTCAAGGCATTGGCCACGTATTTTTTCGCGTTCATGGTGCGAATGTACATTTCCCCGGTTTGACATGTAACCTTGGCCCAATCCTTTTCGTATATTTGCGGACCCGACATGATTTTGTCGGGATTATTGGTCCGATGGCCGAGTGGCTAG
>DBBR01000012.1:0-303 GCA_002292325.1 Flavobacteriales bacterium UBA979
TGATTCCGCTGGACTTCCAGTACCTTCTTGATCCGCTGGATCATACATGAGTTTGTACACGTTCAGCTGCGTGCATAAGTACAACTCACCTTCATTGTTTTCACTGAATGCGAAACGGGTCTCTTCCCATGGAACAAACCCCCCGGGAACGTCGATTTCCAGCGGTGCATCGATCCAACTGCCATCCTCTTGCTCCGTGAGAGACCAAAATTTGACGTCATAAAAACCGCAGGCATCCGTGAATACGTAATGTTCGTATAAGGAGGGAATCGCTTCCCCTCGGTAGCGGTACCCACCGATAAC
>DBBR01000012.1:368-7553 GCA_002292325.1 Flavobacteriales bacterium UBA979
GGTCCTTCCATCAATCGCCAGCCATAATTGAGTCCTCCCTCCGAATCGGCCGATTCCATGTTGATTTCCTCCCAGTCTACTTCGCCCACATCGCCGATGAATTTGTCGCCCGTCAATCGGTCAAAACTCCAACGCCAAGGATTGCGAAAACCATAGGCCCAAATTTCATCCAATGCTTCATCGTTTCCGACGAAAGGGTTGCTCGCTGGAATCGTGTATGGGGCCAACCCATGTGTTTCAATTCGCAGCATTTTTCCAAGAAGCGTTTGCAGGTTTTGTCCATTGCCAATGGGGCCATGGTCATCACCACCGCTTCCACCGCCTGTTTCTCCTGTACCGGTTCCACCGCCATCTCCCGTGCTGAGGTAGAGGTATCCGTCCAATGGACCAAAATGCAGTTGCCCGGCATTGTGTCCACGTGCCGGCTGCACAAGTTCCAGCACCTCAAACCAGGTTGTTGGATCTGCTTCGGTATGGTCCGGATTGGTTCCAAAGCAGATGAGCCGTTCGTCAATGAATTCTCCCGTTCCGTCGGGTCGGTACCCATTGTACATGACATAAAACAAACCGTTTTCTTCGAAATCGGGATCAAGGATCAGGTCATTCAATCCTTGCTCACTCATGATGCCGTAATCCACAAGGTCCAGTCCAGCTGAACTCAAATCCAAAAACGGTTCTTCACGCACTTCACCTGTCTCTTCATCGAACCACATGACCAGTCCACTGTGGCAGACAATCAGAAGATTGGATTCTCCCGAGGCATGAGAAGCTGGACGCATGGAAACAGGCCATTCTGCTTCCACCAATCGACTCCCTACGATAACTTCTGGAGCTGTTTGACTTTTGACTAAGAAAGGCACAAACATCAGCGCTATGGCCATTGAAGTGAATGGGCGCCAATAACGAGGGGTATGTTTAAATGACATCAATCTTATTTGCGGGCTAACTTTGCAAAGATACCCATCACCACCCATGACGCGTCATACATATATCGCCTTGTTCTTGCCGCTTGTGGCCATTGGACTGGGTCAGTTGCTGACGGGTGCTGAAAACCCGCACCTGCGGTACGGTAAAGATGAAGCGCAATGGATGCGCTGGCGAATGGGCCAATTGTGCACAGAGGAGGGAGTGTATTTCACGGGATCGGGCAACTGTGTTAACTGCCATGCTCCCGATGCCGATGGCGAAGCCTTGGTGGATGAACACGGTGCGACGGTTAGCCCAGTAGCCGATTGGCAGGCTACCTTGATGGCCAACAGTGCGCGCGATCCGTTTTGGCAGGCCAAAGTGGATCACGAAGGGCTGGTGAATCCAACTCACCGAGAATCCATCGAAAACCTCTGCACGGCCTGCCATGCGCCGCAAGGATACCACGAAGCGCACTTGACAGGGACGGCAGGGCCGAATGGCTACACCATGGAAGATCTGATGGAAGACGATTTGGGGCTGGATGGAATTGGGTGCACGGCTTGTCACTCCATTGACAATGAAAACCTCGCAGGTCGCAGCAATGGTGATTTGCCGATCAATGAAGAAAACGTTTCATGGGGCGGATTTGAAAACCCATGGGATGGCTTGATGAGTGGTCAAACGGGATTCATTCCAGTATACGGCGAACACATGCGCAACAGTGAAGTTTGTGCAAGTTGTCACTCCTTGTACACGCACACCCAAGATTTACAAGGAGAAGAAACGGGCCAAGTATTTTTTGAGCAAACCACCTACCTCGAGTGGGTGAATTCAGCGTTCAATGCAGAAAATGTCCAATGCCAATCGTGCCACATGCCATTGGTTGAAGGAGGGGCCATTGCGGCGACCCAACCCAATTGGTTGTTTCCCCAGCGATTTGGTAAGCATCACCTGGTGGGGGGAAATGCTTTCATGTTGAAGTTGATGCGGGACAATGCGGTCCAGCTCAATTTGAGTGCTACACCTGTTCAGTTTGACTCAACCATTGCCCGAACTGAGGCATCCCTGCAGCAGCAAACGGCGAATTTGCAGGTGCGTCAATTGGCAACGAGCCCGGGGGAATGGGCCTTTGAGGTGGAGGTCGAAAATCTCGCGGGACACAAATTCCCAAGCGGCTATCCCGCGCGGCTTTCGTTCGTTGAGTTCGTCTTGACCGGAGCTGAAGACGATACGTTGTTCCACAGTGGATCGTGGTCTCCGGCAAATGGAATTGCAGGACGAGACGCCGGCTTGGAACCACATTGGGATGAGATTACCTCACCAGACCAAGTTCAGATTTACGAAATGGTGCTGGGGGATGTGGAGGGAGCAACGACACAAGTATTGGAACGAGCGGCTATTTTGTTGAAGGATAATCGACTTCCTCCGCGGGGCTTTTCAAGTCAGCATCCTGCTTACGATACCGTGCAGGTTGGTCCCATGGCGGCCCTCGATGCAGATTTTAATCGCCGCAATGGATCGGAGGGATCCGGTGCTGATCGATTGGTTTATCGGGTCTCAACCGGCGATCAATCATCCATGGTTCATGCGACAGCTCGACTTCATTATCAAGCAGTGCCGAAGCGCTGGGTGGATGCCATGTTTGGTTTTTCCGATCAAAGTGAGCGGATCGCGGCGTTTGAATCCATGTACGAAGCTGCTGACCGGACTCCGGTTTTAGTTGCAGAAGCGAGGTCAACAGGTTGGCCTGGATTTGATCCCGATGCCATAGATTGGAAAATGGCTCCCAACCCCATCTCGTCAGGTCAATTGTTGAGGTTGGTTCCAGCAGGAGTGGAAATGCCGCGGGTCATTGAACTCTTCGATTTATCGGGACGTTTGATTCGCACAGTCGATTTGAGTGACGCACTTCTGGGACATTCGGTAGAAGACTTTGCGGCTGGAAACTACCTGGTCCGACTGGTATTTGAGAGCCGGTCGCAGACCATTCGATGGGTCAAAAGCTGAGGACAGAAAGAGAGATGCCCGCTTGCATTGCCTGTTTAGAATGATTCTAAATTACCTGATTTAGGGGATTGCTCGCCCTGCAAGTAGGGGTCAATTTTGCAGCGTGATTCGTTACCTGATGCGCCCTTCTCTTTGCTCCATATTCTTCACGATCTGCTCCTTGTTAGGGGGCTCTTTGGCGGCACAGGATTCAGCGGAATTCAGTGAAGATTCGATTTCCAGCATGTTGTCCCAATGGCATGCGATTCCCGGTGCTGAGGTGGCTTCTGTGGGGCTGGGCGCAGGTGCAAGGGGGTTGGACGAGGTGCCAGGTGCGCTGCATGTCATTCGACCGGCAGAGTTGGAACGTTATGCGTACAGCGATCCGTTGCGGGTATTGAGGTCTGTCAGCGGTGTGAACATTCAAGAAGAAGACGGTTACGGTCTGCGGCCCAACATTGGTTTGCGCGGTTCCGGTTCAGATCGGAGCGCTCGGATTACGTTGATGGAAGACGGGGTCCTCATCGCTCCAGCACCGTATTCTGCTCCGGCAGCCTATTATTTTCCTTCGATTGCACGAATGGAATCTGTGGAGGTCTTGAAGGGGAGCAGCCAAATTGCATTTGGTCCCCAGACAGCTGGTGGTGCCATTAACATGGTTACGCCACAGACATCGGGAACATCAGGTGCTTTGTACCGCTCGGAGCGCAGCAGTTTTGGCGGGCATTTGAGCCACTTGCGGATTCGCCAAGTGTGGCAAACAAAAAAGGGAACGTGGTCGAGCCTTGTCGAGGGACTTCATTTGGGCAGTGAGGGATTTAAGACACTCCCAAACTCGAGTCCAACAGGCTTCACCAAGACGGATGGCATCGCCAAGGTGCGGTGGGAAGCTTCTGCGAAGGCGCGTTTCAATCAGTCCATCGAAGTCAAGGGCGGATGGGTACAGGAGACGAGTCATGAAACATATGCAGGCCTATCAGAGGCTGATTTCGCAAATAGCCCATTCCAGCGTTATGCGGCATCCAGCAGAGACCTGATGGAGTCACAACATCGTCAAGCCAGACTGCGCCATGAAGCGGAGTTGACCGCACGTTGGAGTGTGCGAACGGATGTCTACCGCATGCGATTCCATCGCAACTGGTACAAGCTCGATCGCTATCAAGATGCGAGCGGAGATCACCATTCCTTGCTGTCTCTTTATGAGTCAGGCCAAACAGCATTGTTGCAGCAACCAACTGCACAAGACGCTTTATTGCAACTCAAGGCAAACAACCGAGACTATGTCTCACAAGGTATTGAACACCGGGGCATCGTGAAAGGGCAATCG
Source organism: Flavobacteriales bacterium UBA979 (assembly GCA_002292325.1). Taxonomy (GTDB): domain Bacteria; phylum Bacteroidota; class Bacteroidia; order Flavobacteriales_D; family Sanyastnellaceae; genus UA16. The sequence goes on from DBBR01000012.1 coordinate 4,591, forward strand.
GGCAATCAATTGGTCTATGGTGTGCGTCTGCACGAGGATGAGGTGGATCGATTTGAATGGCGTGATGGATATGCATTGACCGCAGATGGAATGCAAATGGTGCAGCCTGGGGAACCGGGTTCGGCAGGCAACCGATTAGACGGCGCACGTGCACTGGCGGGGTATGTTCGCGGAACCGTTCGCAGGTCGGGGTGGACCTTTACTCCTGGTCTTCGAACCGAACAAATGGAATTTAACCGATTGGATTTTGGTGCAGACAATGCCGCCAGGGATGGAGAGTCCGCGGATCAACGGACCAATCGGGTTTCTGTCTGGTTGCCGGGGCTGGGAGTGAATTACTCTATTTCCGATGAGGTTCAAATGTTTACAGGTGTTCACAGGGGGTTCATTCCTCCTGGAAGTACCCCTGGAACTCAATCAGAAACCAGTTTGAATACGGAATTGGGCTACCGATGGTCGAAGCAACGAATCAACGGACAGCTCGTAGCTTTTTTCAACTCGTACAACCACCTCATGGGATCCGATTTAACGGCAAATGGAGGGATTGGCTCAGGGGATTTGTTCAACGGAGGTTCGGCGCGAACGCATGGAGTGGAATGCGAGATGACAATGGACTTGCTCGCATCGAATGATGCATGGTCGGCCCCTGTTCGATTGACGTATACGTATACCAATGCTCGTTTCACCTCAGACTTTGAAAGTGATTTTGGTCCATGGGATACGGTGCGGGACGGCGACTTCCTTCCATATTTGGCACCCCATCAAGGAAATGCGCAATTCACATTGATCTCTGGCCTTTGGTCGGGTGAGATGAGTTACCGGTATGTGGCTGCGATGCGAACGGTGGCGGGAAATGCAGCGCTTGATTTCGTGGAGACTACGGATGCTGCGTCCATCTTCGATGCAGTGATTCGAAGGGAATTTCGATCGGGGTTTCAGGGCTATCTCGGTGTCAACAACCTGTTCGATGCCGTTGTCGTTGTCGCAAAGAGGCCAGCAGGCCTGAGACCAGCCATGCCAAGGCTGTTCCGCATTGGCATGCGGTGGGCGATCTAAGTTCCATGTTGCTTTCTCCGGGCAACCTCCTTTCGGATCAACTCCAATTCGCGGGAAGTTTGACCTGCCACCGAAGAATTCTCTTCAGCACGTCTCAGGAGGTAAGGAATCGTCTCCCGAATCGGCCCAAACGGAACATATTTGGCGACGCGGTAGCCCGCTGCGGACAAATTAAAACTGATGTGGTCGCTCATACCCAATAACTGAGCAAACCAAAAACGTCCATCCTCCGGATCAAGTCCAGATTGGATCATCTTCTCCGCCAGCAGAGCGTTGCTTTTTTCGTTGTGACTGCCAGCGCAGCATGATAGGTGATGGGCATGATCCACACACCATCCCAAAGCCGCATCAAAATCTCGATCAGTCGCTTCTTTGTTGGGCTGAATAGGAGAGGGGTAGCCTTTTTCTGCGGCACGGTCTCGTTCTTTTTCCATATAGGCTCCACGCACCAACTTCACCCCCAATTGCCAGCCTTCTGTTTTGGCCTGTTCTGTCAAGCGTTGTAAATAAGCGAGCCGATCAGTCCGGTAGAGTTGAACGGTATTGTAAACCATGGCTTTGGTAGCATTGTGCCGTTGCATGGCTGTTCGTGCCAAGTCATCAATGGCCGGTTGCAACCAAGATTCCTCGGCATCGATTAAAACCGGAGTCCCCAAATCGGCTGCGGCAGCGCACAGGGCGACGACGCGATTTTGTACCCGCTCCCACGCTTTCTGTTCTTCGTTTGTGAGGGTGTTTCCGTCGGCCGATACTTTTTCCAACAACGCAGTGGGTGCGACGCCACTGATTTTGAAAACCGAGAAGGCATGTCGATCATCACAATGGGTGGATTGAATTGCCGCGAGAATCTCCATGAATGTGGCTTCCAAATCAGCTTCCGTTTCCTTGCCCTCGGCACTGTAATCCAAAATGGTGTGGACCTTGCCTTTCGCCAGTCCCGCTATGGTCTGCTCACATTGGGCAATCGTCTCTCCTCCACAGAAATGGGAGTAAACGGTCGGGCGAATCGCCCATCCAACAGGGATTCTTAGCCCAAGAGCCACATCCATGAGCACTTTTCCAAATCGCACCAATCCTGAATTTCCAACGGTTTGAAAAAGCAGAAGGGCCTTGTGAAGTTGCCCCGAACTGAGGCGAGCAAACGCGCGTTCGGTGTTTTCGAAGTTGGGAAAATGAGACTTGTTCACGACTCGAATTTTGGGTGCATTGACCGTTGCGCGAATATACGATGGTGGAAGCCGACTTCGTACGTGTCGAACATCCATCCCAGTTGACTTAAATTCGTACAAAACTCACTTGAAATATCGTTTAGCCATGGCAGCTTGCACTCCGTATATCGAAACCCACCGCGATCGGTTTTTGAATGAACTCATCGACTTATTACGTATACCGTCGATTTCCGCTGACCCCGCCTACGCAGGGGATGTTGTGCGTTGCGCAGAAGTGGTCGCTGATCAGCTGAAAATGGCCGGTGCTGAAAATGTCGAAATCATCCCAACCGAAGGTTTTCCTGTTGTTTACGGCGAAAAAATGGTGTCAGCGGATGCTCCAACGGTGCTGGTTTACGGCCATTACGATGTCCAGCCTGCCGTTCCATTGGAGCTTTGGGATTCGCCCGCCTTTGAACCGGTGATCAAGAAGACGGAACTCCATCCGGAGGGAGCCATTTTTGCGAGGGGTGCTTGCGATGACAAGGGCCAAGTTTTTATGCATGTGAAGGCGCTAGAAGCAATGGTGCAGTCCAATGCTTTGCACTGTAACGTGAAGTTCATGATTGAAGGAGAGGAGGAAGTGGGCTCTGCTCACCTTGAGCCATTTTTGGAGGCTCATCGTGAGAAATTGGCTGCGGATATAGTCTTGGTGAGTGATACAGGCATCATCGCGAATGATGTGCCATCCATAACCGT
>DBBR01000075.1:0-15902 GCA_002292325.1 Flavobacteriales bacterium UBA979
GCAAAGAATAAGTTGAATTCCGTTAAATCGGATTCATCGACCGGAGTGGGGCCGTAATGCATCTGAAGAAGGAATCGCCCATTGGGTCCAATTTTCTTTCCAATGGTCGCTGGGAACTCCGTCGGCTCTACGCCTGGTGCCCATCCTCCAAACAGATAATCCTCCACCGGAACACCGTAATCTCCGAAACTCTCATATCCCGCCTCCGGTGTTTCGGCATCCAATTCTTCGGCATCCGCAATCGACACGGCACTTTCGGTGTAGGCAATGAGCGCATGGTGCGCAATCGCTCGGTTTTCGGGTCGAATCTCCACGGCCCGGATTTCCGTCTCCTCAGTCACCCCTGTTTCTAGGACATACACTTGGTACTGCTCACCCATGTCTCCCCCGTGCATGTATTGCTCGGGCATCTGAATCACCAAATCCGGATCACCAATTTGGCTTCCTTCCGGAAAATCTGGCAAGCCCGGATTATCCGCTGGATCACCCTCAGGGGCTTCCGCCGCATTCCAATCCACCAGCACCTGAATTTCGTCTTCCGTTAGGAATCGCTCGCCCCGGAGCGATGCATATTCCGGATCTGGGGTCCAAGGAGGCATGTATCCAATCGACGTAACATACGAAATGAAATCGCTGTATTCCTTAACCTCGAGATAGGTCGTAAACGGCATCGGTCCGATTTCTCCAACCCGATGGCACTGGGTGCAGTTTTGATAAATGATGGGAGCAACATCCGCATGAAATGTCGGTGCTTGGGCCCACGTGGTGGCTGATGTAACCAGTGCCGTTAAAGCAAAAAAGAAAGAAATCCGTTGCATGGCAAAAAGTTACGGCATTGCACCAATAAAGACGAATTGAATACGTTTAAGTTTAATCTTTTCCAGTCGACCTTTGGCATTCATGATCCGGAATCCGAACCATTCTCTGCGTGTATTGCATATTGCCAGCTGGTTTCCCAGCCAGGTTCATCAGACGCTGGGCAACTTTGTAGAGCGCCATGTACAGGCAATTTCCACGCGGCACGGCGGTGAAATTTGGTTTGCCGCGGCGGTTCCAGACGGTCAAACCATTCCCAAGGATACCGTTCTAAAACGCGGCAGTTGTGTCGAACGCATTGTCTACTTCCGTGCACGCAAGCCCATGGTGTGGCACGTTACACGGGCGCTTTTAGAGGCCGCTCAATCCTACGCCAACGAAAATTCTCCGCCTTTTGACCTCATCCACTTGCACGTCGCATACCCTGCTGGCAGGGCCGCTCGCCAACTGGCGAAGCGTTGGCAGATTCCCCTCGTAGTGACCGAACACTGGACGGCTTACCAGGAGGACCAACGCCAAGCCTTGCCTTTTTGGAGGCGGCAATCCATGCTGCAAACGGGACATGCCGCAACGGTGCTTTGCCCCGTCTCGGAAGATCTAGCCCAAAGTATGCGCTCTTTCGGAATCAATGGTTCGTACCGTCCGGTTCCCAATGTGGTAGATACCGAGCTCTTCCATCCAGCGCCAGAGGTTAGAAGCGACGAATCTTCATTCCTAGCCCTGCACATCAGTTCCCTGCGAGACGACCAAAAGAACATCAGCGGTCTGCTGCGATCCCTCCAAATCGCCCTGGCTAACTGCCCCAACCTGCACGTTTCCATCATCGGTGACGGTGATCCTACACCTCATCAATCCTATGCACGGGAACTCGGCATCGCAAACCGAATCGAAATCTTGGGTGAAATCTCGCTTCCGGAGGTGGCCCAGCGCATGCGGGAATCGGATGCATTGATCCTCTTTAGTCGCTTTGAAAATTTCCCCTGTGTCATTCCCGAAGCATGGGCAAGCGGCATCCCTGTCCTCTCAACGGACGTAGGTGGCATCAGCGAACACCTCACTTCCGAGCGAGGCACACTGATCGCCAGCGAGGACGAATCGGCCCTGGCTCAGAGGTTGACGGATTGGTCCCAAGGCCGAATTCATTTTGATCCGACCGCTTTGCGCGCTCATGCCGAAAAGACATTTAGCATCGAAGCGGTTGCTGGGGCCTACCATGACGTGTATGTGGAAGCTCTTTCTACTTTTGAGGCACCATGACGCAGCGTGAATCCAAATCAAAAAGGGAGGAATACCATTCGGTAGGGACACGCGTTCTGTTGCTCGGTTTCACAACCGCGGTCATCTTGATCAACACGCGGGTACTCGGCGCTGCTGGTCAAGGTGAAATAGCCTGGATTCAATTGGGAATTTTACTCGTCACAGGAATCAGCGGGTTTCTCGCCGGCGGAGCGGTGGTTTACCTTCAAAAAGAAATCCCCTTGAGGTCCATGCTCATACCCGGTCACATTTGGCTCTTCATTGCTGCTTTGATTGGAACGGGCGGCGGCGTCATGTCGGGCTTCTTACCTTCCGAACACTTCGGCGCGATTGCGGTGCTGGGTTGGCTTCAAGGAACCGTGATTTTTCATGGCCAATTGCTCCTAGCGGACCACAACATTCGCCGCCACAACAGCCTGCAATCACTCCAAGGTGGAATACTACTCATCACACTGATGATGGCTTTTTACATTTTTGACGACCCCAGCGTGAAGTCATTCCTCGTTTCCCTTGGGTTAAGTTTGGGACTAACCACTTTGTTGTCCGTATGGTGGATTAGGCGGTTGCCTCCATCCCAAATTCCCATGGATCTAAAAGAGGTGGTCAAGCGTTTGTGGCACTTCGGACGTTCTGCCCAAACGGGGGCTCTATTGCAAATGCTTACAAACAGGGCGAACCTCAGCATACTCGCCCGGTCAAACGCCGGGCTCACCGCAACGGGAGTGTACTCCATTGCTTTTTATGGATTGGAAGCCATGTGGCTCGTTCCACGTGCACTAGCTCCTTTGGTTTACCAGCGCACGGCAGTGGCCACATCTCAAGAGCAACGCTTGAAAGGCACATTTGACGCATTGAAGAAAGCTCTTCTAGGTACGTCGATGCTGCTCGTTCTAGCACTGCTCATTCCAAATTCAATGTATGCGTGGGCTTTCGGATTTGAAGGAATCCAACCTGTTGTGAAGGCGCTGGCTCCGGCGGCAATCTGTGGTGCAGCGGCCTCCATCATTGCGCATCACTTGTCTGGCATGGGGAAACACCACTGGAATGCATGGACCTCAGCTTTTGGCCTATTGACCTTGGTGCTTCTTGCCGTAGAGTTGATTCCGCAATTCGGAACGATTGGCGCTGCATGGTCCGCTTCGGGAGCTGCCGCAGTGCAAGTATTTGGCCTTCTCTGGGCCTGGCGCCGCTGCGAGAAATCAGCAGACTGAATTCAGTCCATCAACCGCTGGAGGCCGTTTTGTTTGAAAACCCTCTCCGAGCTTCACGCCTGCCAATCGCCCCATGGCCGCATCCCGAGCCTTGAGATGCTGAAGGAATTCGGGAGAACTGATGGGGGTTGCCGGTGCTCTATCGTCGTTGCCTGGTTGATGAAATTGCGTTGCATACGCTGCGATGGCCTGGGCCTTGACCTCCTCATATCCTTCGATATCGACCACAAAGTCTGGATTGAGCCAATGGTCTTGGATGCCATGGTACACGGCCTCTGGTCGCCAGGGTTCTTGACCGGTATCAATCTTTGGCAACCCACTCAAAAATGCCGCGCGATGCAAAAGCTCCGCTCCTCGTCCATGATCCGGGTGGCGGTCATTCCAGGCATTGGCCAAAACTTTGCGTGGACGTAATCGACGAATCACCTCTATCACCTTCCTCAATGACACCTCATTGACTTCAAAGAATCCATCTCCCAAGTCCAGGTTTTCGCGGTGATGGACGCCCAAGATGTTTTGCGCCAGGGCCGATTCTGTTGCACGGGTCTCAGCTGTACCGCGTGTTCCCAATTCACCGCGTGTCAAGTCCACGATTGCCACGCGCAGCCCTTGCGACACACTTTTGGCGACCGTTCCTCCAGCAAACAATTCCACATCGTCCGGATGGGCACCAAACGCAACCACGTCATAGTCAAGGGATTCAGCATTCATGTCCCAAAAGTACGAAGCCAAAACCCAAGAGATTCCTTCATCGCATTGAACAACACCCGAAAAGGCTTTGTTTTGCATCCATGGCGAAACAAAACACCTCGGAAGCCTTGGTTATCGGCGCGGGCTTCGCAGGCATTGCGGCAGCGACGCAACTCGCCGAACTTGGCCACCAAGTCGATCTGCTTGAGCGTCATGATCACGCCGGCGGGCGCGCTCGTGTCTTCGAAGCGGAAGGGTTTACGTTTGACATGGGCCCGAGCTGGTATTGGATGCCCGATGTATTTGAATCTTACTTCAAGAAATTTGGCAGCGATGTGCAAAAAGAGCTGAATCTTATACGGCTGGATCCATCCTACACCGTCTGGTTTGAGGACGGTCCTGTCAACATTTCAGCTGACCTCGAAACGTTGAAAGCGACCTTTAATTCTATGGAAGCCGGAGCGGGAGCGCGGCTTCAATCCTTCTTGGATGAAGCCGAAATCAAATACGAGATTGGCATGAATAACTTCGTTCGCAAACCGGCACACAACGTGATGGAGTTTGCAACCTGGGAGACGCTCCAGCAATCGACCAAACTCACGCTTCTCAAGAGTTTTAGTGCTCACGCCCGTTCCTTTTTCACGGACAAGCGTTTGCTTCAAATCATCGAATTCCCTGTCTTGTTCTTGGGGGCCAAACCGGAAAAAACCCCTGCTCTTTATAGCCTGATGAATTATGCGGATACCGTATTAGGTACGTGGTATCCTATGGGTGGCATGCACGAAATCGTCCGAGCCATGGTGCGCGTCGCTGAGAAGAAAGGCGTTCGATTTCATTACAATGCTGACGTCAAATGCATTACCGATGACGGAAGTAAAACCACCGGAGCAGAATTGCAAGATGGAACGCGATGGAACGCATCGACGGTGGTTGCTGGGGCCGACTATCATCACGTCGAACAACACTTATTGCCCGCACAGTGGCGTCGCTATGACGCGCAATACTGGGACAGCCGTGTGATGTCACCGAGCTCATTGTTGTTTTATGTCGGTGTCAACACACGGGTCCCCAAACTCCAGCACCACAATTTGTTTTTTGATACGCCATTTGGGCAGCATGCCGAAACCATCTACGATACCCAAACATGGCCAGACGACCCACTTTTCTATATTTCCGCACCGACCAAAACAGACAACGGAATGGCACCAGAGGGATGTGAAAATATGTTCTTTTTGATTCCTTTGGCGCCCGGTCTCAACGATCAACCCGGATTGCGTGACCGCTACTTCGATGAAATGTGCGACCGACTCGCTGCGCACATCGGCTTGGACATTCGCCCGCACATCGTTTACAAAAGGTCATTTGCACACGAAGAATTTCAGGAAGATTACCGTGCGTTCAAAGGCAACGCGTATGGCCTCGCCAACACCCTGCGACAGACGGCTTTTTGGAAACCAAAAATGAAAAGTAAGCTGCCTGGAATGTTCTTCACCGGCCAGCTCACAACACCCGGACCCGGCGTGCCCCCTAGTCTCATCAGCGGTGAAGTGGTTGGCCAGGAAGCCCATCAATGGCTATTAAAATTGGCCGAATAACTCAATTGAACCTTTCCAACTCGTACCTTGTTCTCCGACTATGGACCCGATGAAGTTATATGATGAAGTCTGTCAAGCGTGCAGCGTCTTGGCCACTAAATCGTATAGCACATCCTTTTCCATGGGCATCCGCTTCCTAGGCGCTCCGTTGCGGCAACCGATCTATTCCATTTACGGATTTGTGCGCTTTGCCGATGAAATTGTGGACAGCTTTCACCATGCGGACAAGGCGCTCCTTTTTGAACGCTTCAAGCAAGACACCGAACTTGCATTGAACGAGCGAATCAGCCTCAATCCTATCCTGCATGCTTTCCAAGATGTGTATCACACGTACAATCTGGATAAAAGACATGTCGATTTGTTTTTGCGTAGCATGGAGTGGGACCTTCAGAAATTAGACTATGACCGCAAGGGCTTCGATGAATACATCGTGGGTTCCGCGGAAGTCGTGGGCCTGATGTGCCTCAAGGTGTTTGTCAATGGAGATCAAGCTGAATTCGAACGATTGGTGCCTTTCGCTGAAAGGCTCGGTGCCGCTTTCCAAAAAATCAACTTCCTCCGAGATCTGAAGGCCGATTACCAAGAAATGGGGAGGACGTATTTTCCAGGTTTGGACTTATCCAACTTCAATGAGGAAACCAAAAAGCGCATCGAAGAAGAAATTGACGCCGACTTCCAAGAGGCCTACAAAGGCATCATAGAACTTCCGCGTAGCAGTCGCTTGGGGGTTTACGTAGCCTACATTTACTACCAGCGTTTGTTCCAAAAAATCCGATCGCTGCCCAGCCATCGCATCATGGAAGAACGCATTCGCATTCCCAACTCGCACAAGGCGACGCTGGCTATCAGCTCATACCTTCGGCATAGCCTCAACTTACTCTGATGTTGCCGGTAGTTGCTGTACGCTGGATTAGCATGACTGCAATGGCATGCGTTTTGACGTTTTGGACATCGGCGGTGTCAGCGCAAAATCAAACCACTTCTGGAGTTCGAAAAGCATACCGAGTGGCGTGCGCTTCTCCTGAGTCTGAATCGATTGTTCAGGAATTCATTGCCGCAACAGAACAGCTTTCCAGCACAGAGATCGATCCTTGGATGATGCAAGGAATGAGAGCCACAGCTCATATAATGCTGGCTGAATCGATGGTCAACCCTTTTGAGAAACTGCAGCAGTTCAACACCTGGAAACTTCCTTTGGAAGAAGCCATTGAAAAATCTCCAACCAATCCTGATTTGCGGCTTTTCCGACTTTCCATTCAATGGAAGGTTCCATTCTTCTTGGGGTATTCTGATGAGATTGACACCGATTTGGAGCAGGTTCAAGACGCTGTTGATGCGGGTTTCTGGTCCTCAGACCCCGAACATGCGGTATTTGCATTGGCATTCATTCAACACGTCCGAGATGACCATTCCCACTAAAAATCTGCAACCCATAACCGGGACTGACAGTGTGGTTCTCGTCGATCCCCATGATCGCGAAGTCGGTCTTATGGACAAAATGGAGGCCCACAAAAAAGGCGCTCTGCACAGGGCATTTTCATTTTTCATCCTCAACAGCAAAGGTGAGTGGCTTCTGCAACAACGCGCATGGGACAAGTACCACAGCCCCGGGCTTTGGACGAACGCTTGCTGCAGTCATCCGAGACAGGGAGAATCTCCCGAAGCAGCTGCCACAAGGAGACTGCAGGAAGAGATGGGCATGTATTGTCAAGCCTCTCCTGTTTTCAAATTTTTGTACCGAAGCGAATTTTCCAATTCCCTCATCGAACACGAGCTCGATCATGTGCTCTTGGGGTATTCTGACACATTGCCCCAACCAAACCCGGCCGAAGTGGAGGGCTTTAGGTACGTGAGCCTGTCGGATCTCGAAGTAGAAATGAAACAAAATCCCGATCAGTTCACCGTCTGGTTCCGCATTTGTTTTGGAGAAATGAAAGCAAAACTGTCGGTTCTCCCATTCTCGAAATAATGTCTTTGCCTCAACGACAGGTTGCCATCATTGGTGCGGGTGTTGCTGGGCTAGCAGCAGCAATTCGAATGGCCGCTGCGGGATGGGCCGTAACAGTCATTGAACAGGCCTCAGAACCCGGGGGTAAGCTCCGAGAGGAGCACCATGGGCCGTACCGGTTTGACGTGGGCCCTTCGCTTTTCACGTGGCCAGAACTTGTGCTTGAATTGGACGCACTCACCCGCGAAAGCGTCGCTCGAAAAAGCTTCGAAAACACCCAAGCTTTGCCTCCGCCCTTTGCCTACCAGAAACTCGACCGATCCACGCATTACTTCTGGGAGGATGGGACGCGGCTGACGGCTTGGAGTGATTCAAACCGGTTTGCTCAAGAATGTTCTGACACCCTCGGTATCGAGGCTGCAACCGTGGCCAATCACCTCTCCCATAGCAGCCGCTCGTTCCATGCTACGCGACGGATATTTCTCGAGCAAAGTCTGCATGAGTGGAATCAAAAACCCAATGGTAAATGGAAGGCCGCAGCCCGGTTCGCACATCGATTGCCCTGGATCGGATCGTTGCATGCTTGGAACAGCAAACGACTGAGAGAACCGCACCTGGTTCAGTTATTCGATCGGTACGCTACGTACAATGGATCTGACCCGCATCGCGCGCCGTCCATGATGCACGTGATTCCCCATCTCGAGCATGGGCACGGTACGTTTTTTCCGGAAAATGGCATGATCGGAATTACGCGGCACTTGCACGCACTCGCATCTGCCTTGGGGGTTCAGTTTGCCTTCGATCACACTGCGATGCGCATTGAACACAGCGGTGGAAGCGTCAATGGCGTACAAGCCTTGAACGCTAAAGCGGAATCGGTTTTTTTTCGCGCTGAATGCGTCGTGTCCAATGCAGACATTTGGCCCACCTACCGTCGCTTATTACCAGATCTGAAGGCTCCCGAACGCACCCTTTCGCGGGAGCGGTCTACCAGTGGGGTCATCTTCTATTGGGGTGTCCGAGGAGTTCGGCCCGAACTCCACTTGCACAACATTTTATTCAGCAACAATTACCAGAAGGAATTTGAGACCATTCAACGTTCAGGCCATCCGGGCGAAGACCCCACCGTATACATTCACATCAGTTCCAAAATGAAACCCGATGATGCTCCGCTGGATTCAGAAAATTGGTTTGTCATGGTCAACGTTGCAGCAGACCCGAACCATGTCGAAGTGCTGGTACCCGACATTCGCCGAGCGGTGTTGGCCAAAATCAACCGGACCCTCGGGGTCGATGTTGAACCCATGATCGAAACTGAAACCCATTTTACGCCTCGCACCATTGAGGAAAGAACGGGTTCACATTTGGGAGCCTTATATGGAGCGAGTTCCAACAGCGCAATCTCAGCTTTTCTCCGGCACAGAAACCGAAGCACACAACTGCGGGGTTTGTACTTTTGCGGTGGAAGCGTGCATCCGGGTGGCGGCATACCTTTGTGTTTGTTGAGCGCCCGAATCACTTCCGAACTGATTGAGCAACACGTATGAAAACCTCCAGTTTTGAACGCCATTGGATCCCCAGGATCATGCTTCTATTGCACGCTGTTGGCGTGGCGGGCATCTTGGCGGGGTATGGCCAATACTTCCTTGATTTCACCGCAGCCAATCTCTTCATCAACGGACTGCTCGCTGCATGGGCCGACTGGGATCAGCGACATGCATCCTGGATTTTGGCATTCATCGGTGGAATCGCTGTTGAAATTCTAGGAGTGCAAACGGGATGGTTGTTCGGGAATTACGGATACGGTGAAGCACTGGGGCCCATGTTGGCGGGAGTTCCGCTGATTCTGGGTGTTCTGTGGTGGGTGTCTTTGATGGGATGTGGCCATTGGACGGACCGGTTCATGCAATGGCGGAACTGGTCGTCAGATGGAACGTTAGGTACCGCCATGCGCGCGTCGCTGGCGGCCACCATGATGACCGCTTTTGATGGGATAATCGAGCCGGTCGCCATCCAAGCGGGGTGGTGGAGTTGGGAAGGAGTTGCGGTTCCGTGGACCAATTACGGTTCCTGGTGGGCCATCTCTTTTTTGTTCTACCTCATGCCAAGAAAGGCTGGTCAAAACATCGGTACGGGGTTGCTTGTTGCCATCTTTGTATTTTTCTTTCTTTTTTTGAATTGGTTCCCATGGACACGTTGATCGCCCTATCTCCAGCACTGATTGTTATTGCCACCTTTGTGACAATGGAAGGCGCAGCGTGGTTCGCCCACAAGTATTTCATGCATGGATTGATGTGGTATTTCCATGAAGATCACCACGTTCATAAGCCGGGTTTCTTCGAGAAAAATGATGCGTTCTTTCTGATTTTTGCGGTGCCGAGTGCGTGGTGTTTCATCACGGGATCCATGGCAGGTGGTGATTTTCGTGTATGGATTGGAACGGGAATCGCTGCATACGGATTAGCTTATTTTTTGGTGCATGACATATTCATTCACCAACGATTCAAAATTTTTACTCGCACGGAAAACACGTATTTGATGGCCATCCGCAAAGCCCACAAGGTCCACCACAAGCACTTGAGCAAGGAGGAGGGCGAGTGCTTTGGCATGCTGTGGGTTCCATGGAAGTACTTCGTTGATGCGCGCCGGGCCATGCGTTCAAAACGACAAACGACAGCAGCCTAATGGAATGGTACGAATTCAAAGGGTTGTACCTCGCTGTAGATTTAGCGGTCTTGGCCTTGCCCTTGTTATTGAGCTTTGATAAAAACGTTCAGTTCTACAAACACTGGAAGCATTTCTTGCAAACCAACTTGGGAGTTGGAGGGCTTTTCATTGTTTGGGATGTGATTTTCACGGAAGCGGGAATTTGGGCCTTCAATTCAGATTACCTCTTGGGCCCCGAGTTGTTCGGCTTGCCCATTGAAGAATGTCTCTTTTTCTTTTGCATCCCTTATGCCAGTGTATTCACGTATTTCTCCTTGAAACATTACGTGAAGCGCAATCCACTCCTTCACGCAGATACGACACTCAACTTCGCCGCCATCGTCACATGTGCTGGACTTGCTGTCGCCTACTTTCCTCGCTACTACATCGCACTCACATCTGTCTACACGCTGGTATGGCTGATCTGGGCCGCACGCAATATGAAGTCATTCATGGCCGATTTGTGGCTGGCCTACTTCGTATTGCTCGTGCCATTTATCGTGTCCAACGGTATGCTTACAGGATTATCGTTTTGGGAGTACCCTCTGTTGCACAATTCTGCTGAAAATATTACCGATCAAATCGTCTGGTATCATCCAGGTCACAATACCGGATGGCGCATTTTTAGTATGCCCGTGGATGATCTGGTTTACGGTTTCTTGCTCATCGCCATGCACGTAGCAGGCGTTGAACGGTTGAGCAAACGTGCTCAGCGCAAGGCCTCCTTGTCCCAAGCAAAAACGGATTGAACCGGCCTGTGGTCAGACAGCGCTACGTCAGCGGTTTCGTACGAATGAACCTCAAATTCCGGACTCGCCCAAATTTGGTCGATCCTCAAAAACGGCAGCTCACCCGTATAGGTCGCTCCCAAAAAAGAGCTCCCCTTGGGCCGACAATTTCCGTATGCGTCATCCAACACACCAACCAATCGCTCAGCAGCGAATGAAATAGGCGTGTCATTGAAGTCACCTGCTAGAATCACGGAATAGGGACTGCCTTCGACACTGGATTGAATCTGAACTGCCTGTTCAGCGCGCTTCGACCAAGCACTGGATAGGCGTGCAAACAAGCGGCTTCGATTTTGCTCATCGCCGACATTGCGGGCTGCTTCATAGTCCTCCTTTTCAAAGCCAATGCTGCTCAAATGCACATTGTATACGCGCACCGTATCACCTTCAACAACGACATCGACCGACATGGCACTGTTGTTCTTGTCGTTGTCAAACCGAATGGCCTCCTTTGCAACAATGGGGAACCTCGAGAGCACGGCCAACCCAAACAGCTTATCCTGTCCTCGGCCTAATTTAAACTCCTCTTGCCAATGCGTCAATCCAGTGGCCTGCTTGAGCCGTTCTGCGGACATCCAAGGCTGACGTCTTTCCTCCAAAAAACACTCTTGCAAACAAATAATATCGGCCTCTTGACGGGCCAAGTATGCCAAAATAGAATCCCGTACGTGCGGTTTCTCTATCCACGCATACCGGTTAAATTGACGCACATTCCACGTTAGCACGCGAAGGGTAGTGACTTCTGAGCCTTGAGAACGGCTCACTTTCCATCCACCCCAAGTGGAGGTATAATGAGAACTCAACCCTGAGATAACCAATAGCCCGATCAATCCTAGCTTCCAACGTCGGACACCCCAGGCCCCGAGTGTACCAATCAAGAATACGATCGAACTGAGCGGGTAGGCCATACCAAATAGCGCCAGCCATGGCAATTGATCGGGCATTAGGGCCACCGCAAGCTCCCCCAACAGGAGCATCACCAGGCCACAACACCAAAATAAAACGGGCCAAAATGAACGTGGCCTTTGTGACTTACGGCTCAGGTTCATTGATTGGACTGACGGAATAAAAAAGCCTTTTCCTCTTCCGTCAAATTGTCATAGCCATGCTTGGAAACCTTGTCCAAGATGAGGTCCATTTGCTCATTTCGCTTCTTCTTTTCCAGGTTGAAATCTTCATCGGACTTCACCCTTGCAGAGCGCGTGTCTTTTACCTTGCTAAACTTGGTTTTTCGTCGCGAACGCGGAACTCTCCCTCCTTTCGAGAGGGCAACCAACCCATCGATTAGCCGCTCAAACCATCCCACCCAATCTCTGCCTACCGAGGCCTGCTTGATCATCGCATAACCGAAAGCTGCACCGCCAAGATGCGCCAAATTCCCGCCAGGATTGGATCCTTGGCCCAAGGCAAAATAATCCAACAAGACCCATCCAATCGCCACATATTTCAGCGGAATGGAACCCAAGATAAAGAGCCGTACCACGTAATTCGGTTGGGCAGTGGCCGTGGCAGTCATGATAGCCATCACCGCCGCGCTGGCACCATAAGCAAACGTGCCTTGCTGCAATCCGGGAAATACATTGCTAGCCAACACGTACACCCCAAAACCCGCCAACCCGCCAACGAAATACGTGCTCAACAACCTGCGCGCTCCGAACTGACCCATGTACAACCTTCCCATCCAATACAACCACAGCATATTCATCACAAGATGCCACACATCCACATGCACAAACATGTGTGTCAGAACGGACCAAGGGCGCATGATGAGCAATTCCCCTTTCCACGTCGTCGCAAGTCCGAATGCCCCCAAGTCGGCTTCAGGGCCTATTGTCTTCAGTTTCTGGAGTAAACGAAGGGTCATAAGGAGCGTAAACACCCCGACATTGACAAACACCAGCCGGGTCAGCATATTGCCCGAACTCCATTGCCTCTTTAAATCATCCCACATGCGTTCGATTCATTTTCATCAATAAAACGTTCCGCGATCTTTCTGCCATCGCTTGAGGAGCAAATAGCCAAAAAGCATTCCTCCTAAATGCGCAAAATGTGCAACGTTATCACCAGAAGAATTATCCAACGCCAAGCTCAATTCCAACACTCCATATCCGATTACAAAGTACTTGGCTTTGATGGGGATGGGCGGAAAAAGAAGCATCAACCGCGTGTCAGGGAATAGCATGCCGAAGGCCAACAAGATCCCAAATACCGCACCTGAAGCACCCACAACCCGGCCAAATCGCATATCCAAATTCATCATCCAAAGCTCATCGGAAACCGATGCAGGCTGCTCAAAAACCGGGAAAAACGAACCGTACGCATTGTACAATTCCAACCCGAGTACGAGCTCATGGAGAAAGAAACCTCCCAAACCGCAAATGATGTAATAATTCAGAAAGCGCTGTGCTCCCCACAACCGTTCCAGTTGCCCACCAAACATGTACAATGCAAACATGTTAAAAAACAGGTGACTGAGTCCACCGTGCATGAACATGTGCGTAATGACCTGCCAGGGATAAAAATTCGGAGAACCCGGATAAGTTCCAGAGAAATAATACAACATCTCGTATTCCCCTATGGCAATGGTCGCCAGATAGAACAACACATTGATGATGATGAGATTCTTGACAACAGGTGGCACGTTGTTCAGCATTAGCGGAAGCGTTGTTCTAATTCGTTTGATTCAAAGGTAACAATGACAGTGCGACCAAAGGGGTCCAAGGACGGAGTAGAGCAACCAAACAGTCGATCCACTAAATCCACCATTTCTTCAGGCTTCAGAGACTTGCCGATGCGTACTGCCATCGTCTCGGCCAACCTGGCTGCCGCTCGCTCTTCTCGGCTCACTCCAGCTACTTCTTCTTCTCGTTCTTCCAAAACAGCCAGTATCAGGGATTCCGGGGTGTTTTCTCCTTCCACGGGCATGCCTTGCACCTCAATTCCGTCGTCACTCTCTGCGACCAGCAACCCAAATTTTGCTAGCCAATTCTTCGACTCCAGCACAAAAAGTCGATCAGCAGCATTCAAATCAACCTGTGCAGGAAACAACAGTTGCTGCGTGATGGATTGATTCACGTCACTCTCCAATTGACGCACCAGTGTTTCGTAAAGGATCCGCTGATGTGCACGGTGTTGATCTACCAAAATCAATCCCGACTTCGTCGATGTGACGATGTACTTATTTTGCAATTGAAAGAGCGGTCGCACCGAAGAAACCTGATCTTCTGTGAGCACCATCTCCAAGGAATTGGTTCCAATGGCAGAACGCCGGGTTGTGCCCTGATCCGCCTCTAATTCCGTTACCCCTTGATTGGCTTCCGCATTCCAAGTCTTCTCATACAAGGACTTCCAGGCATCCATTTGGCCGCGCCCTGGACGAAGTCCCCCTCCCGTGTGTTGAGGGGAAAATGGATTGTAATCTGGATTGACCTGTACAGATGGCTCTGATACGACTCGGCCCTCTTGAAGCGGCTGAATATTCAACCCTGTTTCTTGCTCAAAATCCAATGAGGGTGCAACGGCGTATTTCCCAAGCCCCCTGCGAATAGCCGGAAGAAGGAGGGACTGGATGTGTCGATCCTCATCGAATTTCACCTCCGTTTTGGTAGGATGAATGTTGATATCCAAACGTGCGGGATCGATGGTCAAGAACAAGACATATAGCGGAAATTGGTCACGAGGTAGCAATCCTTCGTACGCTTCCATAATGGTGCGGTGCAAGACATGGTGACGAACAAACCGCTGATTGACAAACAGAAATTGTTCACCGCGGGTACGCCGCGCAAATTCTGGTTTACCAACAAACCCCTTGACCCCAACGACATCAGTCGATTCTTCAACAGGAACAAGCCGCTCGTCGTACTTGCTCCCGAACACCCCAACAATTCGCTTTCGCAATGCCGCTGCGCGGAGGTTGAAAACTTCCTTATCATTGTGCAGCAAAACAAAATGTATGGACTCATGGGCTAGAGCTACACGATGAAACTCGTCAATAACATGGCGCATTTCAACCGCGTCCGATTTAAGGAAATTTCGGCGAGCAGGCACGTTGTAAAACAAGTGACGGACCGAAATTTGAGTGCCAACCTCCATCGCACAGGGCAGGCTTTCGGTCTCCGTTCCTCCTTCCAAGCTCAATTGAAACCCATGCTCCGAGTCGGTATGGCAGGTTTTCAATTCAACATGGGCAATGCTTGCAATGGAGGCCAATGCCTCTCCGCGAAATCCCTTGGAAACGATGGAATACAAATCGTCTGCTGAACTGATTTTAGACGTCGCGTGGCGGCTGAAACAGCGCATCGCATCGGCTTCAATCATTCCCGCCCCATTGTCTTCGACTTGAATCAATGTCCTTCCCGCATCCTCCACACGCACCTCGACACGGGTCGCTCCTGCATCCACCGCGTTTTCCATCAATTCCTTCACCGCAGATGCCGGACGTTGAATGACTTCTCCAGCGGCAATCTGATTGGCCACTTGTTCTGGCAATTGCTTAATTACCTCAGGCATTTTCCATCCATTTGAGAACACCAGAAAAATCACTCATCTCGACCCATTGGATTCCTTTCCAAGCCAGCCAGACCAACCCCATAGCGATCAACGCCGCACGCAACATCGCGTAACGAGCACCTAAAATTTGATGCTTGCGGCCGTCTTTCCAGTCCGCAGCTGCTGAATCGGTGGATGCCCCAGAAGATCGACGATGGGTCGATTGGAACCGGATAGGTCGGGCAGGAACCTCATCTGCAGGAGCACGTTCAGTCAGTTCCGTATCAATTTGTTCTTTGCGCTCCATCCATTTCGCGTCCAATTCAGGCAAATGCCTCGACCGAAAAGCAAACCGACGAGGTTCAGTTCGGACGTTTCGAAACATAGAGCGGAGTTTGGGAGC
>DBBR01000075.1:15957-26183 GCA_002292325.1 Flavobacteriales bacterium UBA979
ACAAAATGCATCACGCGATCGACCGTTGCATCCGGACATGATGCTCCGCTGGTAATCAAAATAGTCGCTGGAGCTTCTTCCGTTCCTTCCGGCCATGGATCCTGCGTTTCTTGGTGCACTCCTGACCGCCAATCAAAGTGCTTTACACCACCGTCTTCGTTTAATTCATGCTCGTTTTTCACAAAAAAAGTTGGGGCGGTTGCTTCACACAATTCCACTAAATGAGACGTGTTTGAACTGTTATAGCCCCCCACTACCAATGCCATATCAAGCGGCTGAGCAATCAAAGCTGCATGGGTCGCTTGCTGATTATCATTTGTAGCGTAACAGAGGGTATCCCGAGTATTGGCAAAGGCGTCCGGCTTCCTCCCTTTCGATTCTACGGCTTGACGGATTCGATCGCTGATCGCCTGTGTATCGGAAGCCAGCATGGTGGTTTGATTTACGACACCTAATCGATCCAAGTGCAAGGAAGGGTCAAATCCATCCGAGCACCGGTCGGTGAAGAAATCCCAGAATTCGGACATGGGTCGATCACCGGTGATGAACTCAGACAATATCTCAGCCTCTATCATGTTCTTTACGACAACCGCCTGCCCTGCGTTGCGGGCATGACTGAACGTCGCTCGCGTCTCCTCATGCTGTGGCTTGCCGTGAATCACAATGGTGTAATCAGACGTCGCGAGTTTCGCTGCGCGATTCCAGACTTTTTCCACGAACGGGCACGTCGTATTGTATTGTTCGATGTTGACGCCAATCTGTTTCAATTCTGCCTCCAGTTCCAAGGTGGTTCCAAAAGCCGGAATCAGCACAACATCGTCCGCTACTAACTCTGACAGAGGTGTTATAGACCTTCCTTCGGTATCCTGCAAAAACCGGATGCCTTGGTCCTTCAAATCTTGATTGACCTCTGGGTTATGAATCATTTGGCTGAGCAAGAAAATTCTTTTACCCTCATTCTCAGCCATAGCCTTGTAAGCAATTTCGATGGCATTCTCCACACCGAAACAAAACCCAAAATGCCTCGCCAAGACGATTCTTATCGTTCCAAAGTCCAATACCGTCGGCTGAAAGTCCTGTTTTCGCGGGTCTTTCGACTTCCGACGTTGCTTCACGCGAGAAATAATAGTTGAATGATAAAAGGCGGGGACTTCGAACGAGCGCATGCAATTCAGGATCTATGGGTCAAACCTAATCTCAAGTTCGGAAAGAATGATGAGTCAAATGCTAAAATTCCCTCTCAGACTGAAACTTCTCCGAGTGACGCGCGTACACGCAGGTATGAAAGCACTGCCTTTAAAATATTGGGCCTTGGTCATTTTGATGTTTGTGGCTTCTGTCACAACGTTTGTGGTGGCGTGTCCCTGAGATAAGGACGGACGCGACGGTATGACCAAATTTGGGAGCGCCTGACCACCCGACGAAGAGTTCGAAGTACATCCGCCCGTGTAGATTCCTGCTTTTGGAACTGAGCAAGCGCAAGCGCTTGAATCAATGGCGTTTTCAATCCCGCATACACCTTGAGAAAAGGCCATTCCTGGGTCTCAATCTTTACCACAACTTCTTTGGATTCAGAAATCCACTCCAGCGTCAAGGCGTCGACTGCCTTCGCAGTTTCTGGACACCGACCAACTCGAGCATGGGTTCTCCACTCTATGGCTTGTTCAGCCCAAACCGCATTAGCTTTTCCATCCTCAGGCCAATCTGGCAATCCGGCACATCCACACCAAAGGGTCAGCAAAGAGGTCACGAGCATATCCGATGGGATTCCTCAAATTTCACTCCCATCTCTTCCAAAGCAGGCAAAAGAATGGAGTAGTAATCTCTGTGCAGCGGCACTTGAACGCCGCGATCAGCAAATTGACCATTCAGGAAAGCTTCTGCGGCCAATGCCACTGGCCAACCTACGGTATTTGACATACCGGTAAACACAGCATCCTGGCCTTCCAAGCGCAAGGCGCTCGTGATTTCGTGAATCTCGTTGCCTTGGCGGTAATTGAATCGATGCCACATGACAATCATATCCCGGTCATTCGGCTGCAGCTTCCACTTTTCTTCCAACAGCGACTGAATCACCTGCGCCGGTGTCCCTGTCAACATCGTCGGTCCGTTGTCCTCAGAAAATAGGCCAAGCCATTCCAATCGATTCAAAGTTGCTTCAGAAGCAAGGCATGATTTTTCCACGGCCAGTCGGACATTCAAATCTGCCAATGATGCAGGCAAAAATGTCCGCATCCAACCCGCCCAAGTCACTCCATCCTTCCAGGTCATCGGAGCGTCGTCCCGCACACAGCCCAACTGAACCAACGCATCCCAACCAGCGCAAAAGCCCTCACCGCGAAGGGTGCCTCGTATCAACGTCTGAATCCCCCCCAGACCATAAGTCTCCTCGTATGCAATGGAGTCTCGATTTGGGTAACCTTCGAAAATCTCACCTCCAACTTGGACTTCGCGTGCATTTTGAAAAGTGCGGTGAGGAGGCACCAACCGTGCGCTACCGCCCGAAAGGAAGGTAGCTGCACCTCCTTGACCTGCCAAGACCACGTTGCGGGGATTCCAGCTGAATTTATAGTGCCATGGGTTGTCATCCGATTCGGGTGCGATCAGTCCGCCACAATAAGATTCGAATTCCAACATCTCACCACCTTCATCGGCTATCCGGTCCAGCACTGCTTTGGCGCTCAGATGATCGATGCCAGGATCGAGACCAATTTCATTCAAAATCAATACGCCAGCTTCGACCGCCTTTGCATGCAAAGCCTTCATTTGTGGGCTGACATAACTCGGGGTAATGACCGATACGCCCGCCTCAATTGCCACTTCAGCGATCTCTGGGTGCATGAATGCCGGCACCATGGAAATGACCAAGTCCGAAGACGCAATGTGCGCGTCGCGAGAACTTGAATCATTTGGATCAATTTCAAAGGGATGAGCAGCGGGATGCCCCGAGCATTTCAGCGTCGCCGTATCCAGATCCACATCACCCACATGCACCTCCCAGCCATTCGACTCGGAGCGGGCGAGCAACGTTGAAATCAATGAGGAGCTCGATCTGCCAGCACCCAATACCAAAACCTTCTTCATACTCTTCATTTCATTCCGATTCCTTCCTATTCTTCTCCAAATATAATAATGTAAGATAGGCTGGCATGAAATTCGCACAAAGGCAGCTCATGACATTAACTTGCGCCTGTAAAAGACATCCATGTTCGTCACCCGTTTTATAACATTCTCCTGGATTTTCCTCACCGCATTAACTTGGACCGGCTGCTCTGGTTCCAAGGCGTATGTCAAAAGGGGACTCAAAATGGAACAACTGGGAATGATGGATCAAGCGGCCAGCTTTTACCAGACGGCCGTCATCAAAAACCGAAACAACACGGATGCCTTAGCTGGACTGCAACGATCTGGACAATGGGTTTTGAATGATCGGTTACGTGAGTTTGATGAATCCCGAATGGCGCACAATAGGGCCCGTGCCGTCTTGGCATTTGAAGAAGCCGAGGCCTTCGCATCAAAAATCGAGAAGCTTGGCATTCGATTGGTTTTCTTAGAAAGTGCGCGCTTGGCATTTGAACAGGTGAAAAACGCCCATTTAGATGAGCTTTACGCAGCTGGAATGGAAGCGTTGGAGACCGAAGATTTCAAATTGGCATTCGAACAATTCGAGGAAGTCTTGCGGTTGCAGGAAGACTATGAAGATGCAGCACATTTGTCCAATATCGCCTTTTGCGAACCGCTTTACCGCGAGGGAGTTGAAGCCTTGGAGTTGGCGCAATGGCGAACGGCATTCAATGACTTCAATCGCTTGTCCCAGCGTGATGACGCCTATAAGGATGCACCTGAACTGAAAGCATCGGCCCTCGAAAAAGGCCGATTTGCTATGGCATTGGTCGCATTTGAAAACGGATCCAATCGTTCGGGAATGGAAACCAAATTGCGGTCTTTCGTCCAACAAGCCCTTGCGGAGAGTGCCGATCCATTTTTGATGCTCGTCGACCGAGAAAACCAAGCATTGATTCTGCAGGAACAACAACTCGCTCTAAGTGGAGTATTGGATGGAAATACAAGTGTAGAAGTAGGCAGTATGATGGGAGCGAAAGCCATCTTAAAAGGCACAGTCGTTTCCTGTGATGTGCGTACCTCGAGCCTGCAAAAATTCGACCAGAGTGGTTTCGAAAGTTACCGAGTCGCCCGGGTCAATGAAGAGGGGAAAAAGGTGTACGACACGAAATACCGTGCTGTGAGATACCAAGAATACCGGCGCAGTCGGACCGTGGATTTGACGGTGCAAATCCAATTGATTTCGCTCGAGACGGGCCAAACAGAAATGTCAGAAATCCTGACACATAGCATCGGCGACGAAGTGGATTATGTTCGTTACGGCGGCAATGCCAAGAATTTGTACCCCGCCAACTCCAGTGGCAATGTGAGCCGTTCAGGACGTTCAGCATTGATGCGAAAGATGCAAAACCGAACCGACCTCAACTCTGAATCCAGCATGGTAGACGGACTGATTGCAAACAGTGCGGAAGGCGTGAGAAGCCTCGTTGAAAACCAACTTAAAAAGCTCGTTCCATGAATTTGCAGCGCCCTCTCCTTCTGAGTTTTTGCATCGCATGGGTGTTTTTGCTGACCGGATGTTCCGCAACACAAAAATGGGCCGAACCGCCAGCTTGGGTCAACCAACGGCCAGCTGTACCCGGTCATTACATCGGTATTTCGAGTGCAAACAAGGCGCAGTACGGACAAGATGCATCAGGCACCGCACGAAAGCGTGCCTTGGCAGAATTGTCCGGGCAAATCCGAGTCGTCATTGAATCAACATCAATCCTACATACCACTCAATTTCAAGGGGTTGCGGGTCAAAATTTTTCAGAGCGCATCCGGAGTGCCAGCACAGAAGATTTGGAGGGGTATGAATTGATGGGTGAATACGAAAACGACACTGAAATCTGGGCTTATTATCGGCTGAACAAAGCAACGTACGAGCGCATCCGACAAGAACGCAAATTGGCGATCCTCAACATCGCTGGTGGTTACTGGAAATCTGGCTTGGATGCACGGGCAGGAGGGCGCGTTGCAGCTGCCCTGGATTTTTACATGAGGGCATTGGAAACCATGGAGCCGTATTGGGAAGAATTGAACGAATGGGAAACTCCAGGGGGCACAATCTCACTGGACCGTTCATGCCTTGAAGGCATCACCCAGATTCTGGCCTCGCTCAAATTATCCTTGAACAAATCGGAAATTAATCTCACCTTCAGCGAACGTTATGCAGAGCGAATTGAATGCACAGTGGAGTTGGATGGAAAACCTGTCGGACAAATTCCCGTTTGGTCTCGCTACAGCCGCGGAACCTTGCCCAAAACCGCAACGCAACGAACGAGCGCAGAGGGGATTTGTTCTTTTGACCTCGGACAGTTCGAACCCGGCACGCATTCTTCGGAACTGAGATTGGAAATTCGACTGGAAGACTTGATTCCGCGACTGAAAGAATCACCTGTGGCAAAACTGATTCAATCCTTGCCTACCCCTACAGCATCCACACCCATTTTATTGGAATCCCCAACCGTCTATCTCGAATCCCTCGAACGAACGAACGGTCAACTCAACAAAACCTCCGTTTTGAATAATGCCATTGCCCAGGGATTGAATGAAAGAGGCATTCACTGGGTTAAAAATGAAGCTGAAGCCGATTTGATTCTGGAAATCACCGCCGACACCCGCGAGGCCGGATCGGCCTCTGGATTTTTTACGGTGCTTCTCAACGCTTCGGCCATTCTTCACACACCAGACGGTCGTCCAGTTTTACAACAAAACCTTACCGACGTGAAGGGAGTTCAACTCAATTGGGAAGCCGCTCACGACGCAGCCTATCGCAAAGCCCAATTGGAAATCCAAGGCGCTTTTTTGAAGAAAATGATTCAAGCACTGTACCAATGAAACAATCCAATCCATCTTTCACCGAATTTTGGCACGCTAATTGAACTTTGGCTTGCAATGAATTACATTCAGCTCACATCCTGACGACCAATCATCCAAACAGAACATACCATGACCATGAATACACACCTCCACTCCTTTCTGCTCATCGCAGGAGCAGCAGCCATTGCACTCACAGGGTGCAAAGGAAAAAAAGAAACCGCTTCCACTCCTGATTCTCGGGGTGAAGTTCGGATTGTAGAATATTGCTCTGGACCGGACTTCCTGACAAACGGCGACTATTTCCGTGCTTCGGCTACGGGTACGAGTCCGCAGCGTGAAATCGCAAAGAAAATAGCGCGTCAAAATGCAGAAGCGACGTTGGCCAGGGCTGTGGAAGCGACGGTTGAAATCGTAGCCGAAAATCAAGCCACACAACTCGGCTTTGGAACCACGGAAGAAGCGACGAGTAAGTTCAACGAACTATCTCGGACCATTGTCAATAAAAAATTGACCGGAGCCATTACCATTTGTCAAGAGCTGACCATGACCGACGAGAAAAAGTACATTGCCTATTTGGCCATTGAGCTCAGCGGCGGCGAATTGGCCAATGCTTATGTTGAAGGGCTGAAAAAAGAAGAGCGAATTCGCGCAGAGTACAATTACGATCAATTCAAAGACACTTTTGAAGAGGTCATGTCCAACTACCGCAATCAATAATCGGAAGCGATTGATTCACAGCGATTCTTCCAAAGCCCCACACCTTGCGGTGCTGGGGTTTTTTTTACCCTCTAAAACCCGCATTCGTTAACTTGACTCATCCGGTTCGGTCAACCAAATAGGAATGGCCGAGCGTTCGATGGGGTGAGCCTGACGAAAAACAGCAACGCCATCGAGCCAATTCTTCATCATCTGCTTTCCTTTGGGAGTCAAGACGGATTCAGGATGAAATTGCACGGCCTCCATGGGTAAATTTCGATGGGCCACGGCCATAGGCAATCCGTTGACATTGCGCGCCGTAATTTTCAAATTCGAAGGCAACTCAACCTCTTCGATAACCCAGCTGTGGTAATGTCCAACTTGCACCGGAGGCGTCAAACCCGATAGAATGCCAAAAGCACTCAATTCGGTCAGGGCGGTCGCCTGACCATGCAGCACGGTCTCCAAGTTTCGTAAAGTCCCACCAAAATGTTGAGCAATCGCCTGCATCCCAAGGCAAATACCCAAGGTCGGCACTTTGTGGGCTGCAGCAATCGGAATAATGCGCATGAGTTGACCTGCTGAATCGGGCAGCCCCGGTCCAGGTGACAAAATCAAGCCATCAAATTGAACTACGGCATGCGGATTGATGGCATCATTGCGCACAACATCAACTTGCGCTCCAGCACTGACAAGCATGTGCTGAATGTTCCAGGTAAAGGAATCGTAGTTATCTACCAGTAGAATGCGCATCTGCGGACATTGAGGTGCAAAGGTGGGAAATCCATCCGTAGTTTCGCACCATGTCTGAGCACATTTCATCTTCCGACGCAGCAGCCCCAGTCGCTGCATACAGCCAAGCTGTTTCAGCAGGAGACTTGGTATTTGTAAGTGGCCAAATCCCCTTGAACCCGGACAGTGGCGAACTGATTGCCTCGTCCATTGAAGCCGCAACTCGTCAAAGCTTACAAAACGTTGAGCGCATACTCGTTGCAGCGGAATTGACGCTCGAACACATCGTAAAGGCTACGGTATTTTTGATAGACTCCGAGGACTATGCTGGCATGGACAGCACCTACCGGGAAATCATGCCCCAACCCTTTCCTGCTCGCGAAGCTGTTTTTGTTGCGGGTCTCCCAAAAGACGCTCGCGTAGAGATTTCCGTCATCGCCCACCAAAACCGATAATTCTAGGCCATGTTCTTCAAGAAAATCCTGTATTACATCAATCCCGCGAACTTATTTCATCGCGATCCAGAAGCTGGAGTCAGCCTCCGAATGATGCACGGCGTCAACAAGATTAGCTTTTTGATGTTCCTGGTGTGCTTGGTGGTGATGTTCATTCGGTGGTATACACGCTGAACTAGTGGCCGGAGCTAGGATTCGTACCTAGAAAGGCAAATCACTGTCTCGGAATTCCAACTTCAAATCCTTGAGCATGGAAGCCTTAATGTTCAGCCGAACATAAAAGCTTTTCCGAATGCCGATGGGCACCCAATTGAAGGAGAGTTCCCAACAGTGCAGGTCCAAATAGAAATCCAATTGAGTGGGTGTCAATTTCCGCTCCACCAAGTCATAGCCCCCATTCACATCCACACGCCAGCGTTCTGCCAAACTTATGGACCCACGGATGCGAGCCGATTGCGTCATGATCAGTGTATCCTGTTGACTTGCAGCAATCCAATTCTTCCGTAAATCGAGGTTGTAATCCACGCGGCAATTCCAAGGGAATTGCGTGTCTTCTCCGCCCTTGAAATTACTGCCGAATGCCGCATTTGCCCTTGTCATTCGAAGCAATCCTTCACCGCGATCCTTCAAAAATTCATTGACGCGCATTCCCAATGAATCTCGTGCATATGCGCTGTTGGTCATACCGACGTTGATGCGCATGCGATTAAATAAATCGGTGTTCGCCCGTGTTGTGATGTCACTCAGCCCAAGTGAATCCGCAATCAAATTGTAATTAGCCGATGTAACGATGTTATCAATCAGTCGAACCTTCCTGACTTCTCCCGTCTCTCGATCCTGCACTTTCGCCTCGAGGTTTTGTGAAATACCTAAATTAACCGCTCCCGAGGCGCGAATATCCTGTGGCGCAAATCGGTTGAGGCTGTATGGATTGAATTCCCATGAATCATCGTTGAGGCTCACCTCCTGTGTGCGCTGCCGCTCAGGGGTATAACTCAATCCTAAAGAAGGACTTATGACATGCCGGAGTGCTTGAACTCGCTTGTCTTTGCCCCGTTCGAATATTCCATACAAGCGTGTCGAGGCATTGGCAGACAATCGCCAATCCCGAGTGGATTGAAAACCCGGCAGCGTATCGCGTACCTGAACCACGCCTGCATCGGTCTCCTCGAGCGAGCCATTCAGCGACTCGAAGGCCCAAAATTCATTGTAATTAAATGAAGGTGTTAAGCTCACAAACCCCAAACGCAGCTGGCTGGAAGCGGATGCCGTGTGTTTGATGCCGTTTCGAAATGAAACTTGGTCCCAATCACCGGAGCGGAAAATGCTATCTGGCGCCTGCATCGTTTGTTCAAACCGAGTTGAGCCCGTGACGGCAATCTCATCGAGAAGCCGGGTGCCTGCCGATTGCAGTCCCAATAATTTGCTCAAACTCGACCGTTGCAAGTTGAATGTCAAAGCGGGAAGCGTCAGATCGACATTGCCTGTCTGAGAGTTTTGAGAATGACGCGCGCTCATCGCCAGATTGAATGGCTTACCCGGAAACGACCTCGAATATTGCACACTCGATTGAAATGTATTGGTCAAAAAGTCTTGCTGCGTAGCGCCAAGGTTAGACTGAAAGTGGTCGCTAGAACCAAAATTCACGCTGGTGTTGAAGCGGCTGTTGGGCTTGGCACGGTTATCTTGATTGTGCGTCCACCGCACGAAAAACTGACTCTGCTTGCTGAGACTGGGCAACCCCGCGAAACCAAATCGCTGGCGCTGATAACTGAGATTCAGGTTGCCGCTCGCCCAATACCGGACTTTGTAATTGGTACTGCTACGAATCGCCCAGGACCCTCCCGTGTAGATGTCTCCGGTGAGCCGGGTGTCTGCATATTCACCAAGCGGCATGTAATACCCCAAATCTTTCAGGAAAAACCCAAGGCTACCTCCATTCCCGTAACCGGGCATCAGCAGACCATGGCTGCGTTTTTCAGGTGCCGTTGGAAACCAACCAAAAGGCAAAGCGAGGGGAGTTGGGATTTTTCTGAATTTGAGGTAGAAAGGACCTGAAATTACTTTTTCTCCCGGAATCATAATGGCTCGCTTCAGGTGAAAATGAAAGTGGGGGTTCTCTGCATCGCATGTGGTAAACTTGGCATTGGCCACATGAATCTTTTCGTTTGATTGCCGCTTTGCCACTTCGGCATGAAACACCGCTTCGCCTTGCACGGTAACCGCTTGCCGACTCAATCCCCTGCGAGATTTCAGATCAAAGCACAGTTCGTCTTGATCAAAGGTTTGCCCACCTTGTGTAAGAACAGGCCGGCCGATCCAGGCCCCGGCGGAATCCCGACGCCCATAGGCACACGCCTGGTTGGTCGAAGCTGTGTAGATGATTCGATCCGCTTCCAGCCGGATGTCATCAAG